>JBGTHU010000125.1:0-10683 GCA_041745975.1 Mariniblastus sp. | reverse complement strand
GTGCCGCCTCCTGGGCTGCAAGAGGGACGGTGCTGCAGAATACCGCCAGTGCGGCCAACAATAGTGACTTCATGAAACTTAACCTTTCGTTAAATATGACTCGTGGACTCTTGACGATCAGATGACTACCGACCGCGGGGTGACGGAATCGACGATGCCGCATGCGATGAGCAGGACTTGCAGCCACCCATGCCGGCGAAGCCATTACCACCAAACGGAGAACTGTGACATCCAGAAACGCCGATCAAAACCAAGACCACGAATACAGCTAATACCAAGCGAAACATAAACTTTCCTCCAGATTCCATTCGAGAGTGCCGGAATATCCGGCGATGAGCTGCCGGCACACGATGTGACGGCAATCGTCGCTCAACATTGGTTAGTCGCGACGGGTCACGATTTATTACAGCCTGAAGCAAAACTTTTTTAGAGCGAAGGAATAATAGCGCATTCAGCAGATTTGCTAGGAAGCAGTTGAGGGCGAATTTAGATCGCGCCTCGGGTATCCTCGACACTTGCAAAACTTCTGACAACACAAACGTATTTGTAGAGGTTCAGAACTACACCCAAAACTTCGGCTCACAAACGTTTCAGGTAAGGATTCCTGCCCGTTTTGGGACAGGCTCCTGGCTTAGTCGAGTTGCTTGAGTTGCTCGATGATCTGGGCAACCGAGGGTCGATCGTTAAAAGTCTTAGCGCGCTGGATAAATCGAATCACTCCGTCCCGGTCAACAATGAACGTCGCCGGTCGAGTGCTCCATTCCGTGTGAATTCTCATCTGAAACAGGACTCCGTAAGCAGCGCTCGCCGTTAGCCCAGCATCCAATAGGAGAGGAATTTTCAGGTCGGCCGTACTTAGCCCAGCTTCCTTTAGAAGAAATTGCGACGAAAATCGATCGTGAGGGTCAATTGCGAGAACGGTCGCATTTAGTCCCCGCAATGATTCCAATTTGGCTTGCAACTGCCCGAGTTGCGAGTGGCAGACCGGTCACGTATCCCCGTAGATAAAAACCAGTACCACCGCCGACTTGCCCCGAAAATCGGACAATGAAACTCGCCCTCCGTTGGCGGACTCCAAATCAAATAATGGGGCAGGTTCACCCAGTCGCGCAGTGTCGACTTGACCGATTGAAAACTTCTTCAGCGAATCGATTGACTCGGCCGAAAACCCTTGGGCTTCCCGCTCTCGGGCATAATTCACGTGCATCTTGACATCGCGATTTTTTTCGGTGGATGTCGCGGCAGCAAGTCGTTCCACGTCTCCCCCTAACATGGCGTATGAGTCGATCGCGTATAATCGCACCGCCGGGTGTCCGTCTTCACTTGCTGCACGTAACAGTCTATCTGTGGCTTGTGGGGCATTAAGAAATCCCAATGTCTGAGCAGCCAGAATTCGCAAAGGGACATTGTCGGAATCCAGAGCGATCATCAGTGGTTCAACGGACGAACTACCTAACGAAATTAGGGACTGTATCGCTTGGAATCGCAACTTCCAATCCTCGTTTGCCGAAGCTCGCATATACTTTTCAGGAGTAACGCGGAACTCCTGTTCCCACGCCCCCTCATCCCAGCCTGCCACGAACTCATCGATTACTTGTTGTGCATCCAATGTCGAAGCGGCGTCTTGCCCGCAAACCCACTGGGAATTTGCGATCGCCATAAGAATTAGCCAGGTCGCCGCAGACGTCATCCATAACTTCAAACGGCAAACGGTGGTCGTGTGCATTGTAAACCCGCTTTCTCTCATCCCTTGTGAAACAGCTTGACGAATTCAACTTGCTCTAAACGTCAACAATTCAGATTATCAACAAATTAATTCTGACATGCAACCTCCTGAGAAGATTTGACTCGTTTTCACGTCATCAAAGCCTCGCACGGTCCGCAGGAATCTAATCACCGACGACTTCGCTTTTTGGAAAAAACGCCGACCAAGAATAATAAAACGACTGAGCTACATTGACCTGCGATGGTTTTTCGAGCACCTGGATACCAGCAGCACTCTTGGAGATTTTGACGACACCGTGAGGCGTTTCGAGTTCGAAAACTCCTGTGATTTTTTCGGACGGAATAAACCACGCCTGCCCGTCTACCATGACCCCGACCCCCAAAGTTTTTCGCGGCAATGCGTCTCCGTAGCTCTTTACCGGGACAAGTAGATTGTCGCGTCGAAAGTAATCGGCGTAAACATCTCGCTTGTAGTCTCGACGGTGCCCTGTCTTTGAGCTAACCAGCGGCGAGGAAGGGTGATCGCGTTTAAATTCATCAAACGTCTTCAAAGCAACTGGGAGCAATTCGAGCTGCGTCCCCACCATTGGGCCAGATACTGCTTTCATCCCCAACTGGCTCCAAAGCCCTCGATGTGTGCGATCGAACATCAATACGTTCGAGTTATAAAGTGCTCCAGAAACTCCAAATTCCAGAGTCAACGTGTTTCCGGCAGCATCGCCAACCGTACGTGAAAAGACGGTCGCTGAGTCACACAACGGGCAATAAGTAATTGCAATAGGCTGAGCCGCCAAAGTTACATTGACGATTTCATGTTGGTCAAGGATCGCCAACGGGACCCCCAAAGATTCTTCACCAACGGTTGCAACAATGATGCGAGAGTCGCCTTTTAACCATTTACAGTCCTCAGCCTTTTCCTGAACTGGGTCGGTGAGGGCTGGAATCGCATCACGAGGCAGCAAGCGGTGAATCTGTTCCAAAGGAACGGCAAGACCCGCCAAGTCGTACTCGTTCTGAAGATCCACTGAACCTGGTCGAATGACAGTATTAAATGTGCCGTCCTGTTGGGAAGCCGCTTCTTGTGCGAAAAAGACAATTCCGGCGGCTAAAAACAACGTAGCTCTGGCCATGAAGCTCATTTTTACCTCATTTCTCGTCTAATAGGGATTGGGTCTCGGAGTCGAATGTCACGTGTTCTGACGATTAGTCGAAAACCAACGTGTTTTCTTACAGTGCCTTCTCATTTTTTTGGAGGAATTTCTCTGGCGCGGTGTCGTTACAGTCTTGGGTTCTCAAGTTCGTTATAGCATAGCAAAACTTCCCGGCTAAATCGTTCCTATTAGACTCTCCCGTCTCCGAGTACAACAGACTATTAACCCGCCGGTCGAGAGACTTGGAGAGTGCCGAGAGTTGGGGCGAGAAGGGGCGGAAAGTCTCCCCAAAGGATTCGCGCCGATGATCGGAATTGGGTCGGAAACGGGAGAGTTTGAGAGGGGAGAGTTTGGCGAAATGCCGGGAAAACAAGGGCCAGAATCGCGAACAGGCCTACGTTTTGAGGCGTCGGCCTGCCATTTTCGCTTACGGGCTAAACCGTATAACCCAAGGGTCAAACAAAGTTTGATGCCCTTTGTTAAGTTGAAATTCGGGTTGGCTCATCGTTGCCCTTGGGGTTATGGGCATTGCAGCTGAGGATCATCAACGTCCTATAACGACTGCATTACGGCGTTTTGATTTACTTTAATATGACGTCTCGGTTTCGAGCAGTAATCATCGACTTGACTTCACCCAGATCGCGTGGTACATATCACCTCCCGAAGCGGTTTTTAGGAGTTTTTTTGTACCG
Organism: Mariniblastus sp.; assembly: GCA_041745975.1. Classification (GTDB taxonomy): domain Bacteria; phylum Planctomycetota; class Planctomycetia; order Pirellulales; family Pirellulaceae; genus Mariniblastus. The sequence goes on along the minus strand of JBGTHU010000125.1, from coordinate 7,115 downwards.
TGATTCAATCCAATTCAACGAGTGCTGCGGATCGAGCTGCAAACCTGTTTCGTCAACATCGAGGAATCATGCGGATGGCCGAGGTCATTCGAGCTGGTATCACTCGAAATTCCCTTTACGCGATGCGGGAGACTGGGCAAGTCGAGCAACTTGCCCGGGGGCTCTACCGACTTGCCGAAATGCCCTCTCTTAGTCAATCCGATCTGGTGACCGTCGCGGTGAAAATTCCGCAGGCTGTCATCTACCTAATATCAGCCCTTTCCTTCCATGAGCTGACCACCCAAATCTCCCATGAGGTGTGGATTGCGGTGCCACGCAACAGCGAGCCGCCACGGCTGAACTACCCACCTGTGAGAGTCTCGCGACTCAATATGGCGGCCTATGGTACCGGGATCGAGACGCATCACTCCGATGGTGTTGCCATTCGTGTTTACTCTCGCGAAAAGAGTCTAGTGGATTGTTTCAGTCGGCGAAATGAAGTGGGGCTCGATATCGCCATTCCGGATATTCGGCGACGATACGCTCGGGGGCTAAGAAACCTCAACCAAATCTATCTGCCAATCGTAGATGAGGCATGGGTTTTGAATGGTTCAGTTACCCCGCCCGAAGTGATTTGGCGAAGATCTGACGGGAAGGAATGGGTAGGTAACATTGAAGTATGGAAGTTAATACAGTCCTTTGAAGGGGGAAATTTATGATACGATCCAATCCAGGTAACGACTCGATGTCGATGGACGAGAAAGTAGCTGCCGCGTGTCGCGACGCAGGGCGTCAGGCGATTGAAGTGGCTGAGCGAACCGGTACATCAATCGTAATTTGGCGGGACGGCAAAGTTGTTCATTTGACAGCCGCCGAAGCACGTGCCGAGTTCAATCAGAAACAAGAACAATCTTCCGACGCTGGCAATTAGGCATTGCAAAACAATAAACTACCGAACTGCTCTTGACTAAGAGCAGAATTTTTTGCGAGACTGCGGCAATGCAGGACGCAAAAATTATCGAAATGATTCGAATTAAGTATACCTCGATTTTGGCAGATTTGGATGAACGGGCAAATCGTCGTTGGGCGGCGAGCGAAGCGTTAGCCTTGGGATACGGAGGTATCACAACCGTTTCATTGGCGACCGGTATTTCCGACCGTACGATTCGCGATGGAATTCGGGAGCTTCAATCCTCTGAAGCACAACCTGCGACTCGCCAGAGGAGGCCAGGTGCGGGTCGAAAGAGGCGTGAAGACGAGCAGCCGAAATTAGTGGCAGCATTGGAAAAGCTTGTCAGCCCAGTGACGCGAGTTGATCCTCGCTCTCCGTTGCGTTGGACTTGTAAAAGCACAAGGATTCTGGCTTTGGAATTGAATCGACAAGGGTTTGCAGTCAGTAGTACCAAAGTTGGCCAAATCCTGAAGTCGCAGGGATATTCGTTACAATCCAATCGCAAGTCGATTGAAGGTAAACAGCATCCTGATCGAAATGCCCAGTTTGAATTCATTTCCAAACGAATCGCTGCCAACGGTCGCTCCAAGCAACCGTCAGTATCGGTCGACACCAAGAAGAAGGAAGTGCTTGGCAAGCTAAAAATGCGGGGAAAACGTATCGTAAAAGCAAATCACCGGTGAAAGTCACCACTCACGACTTTCCCACCAAAGAACTTGGCAAAGCAGTTCCCTACGGCGTCTACGACATCGAACGCAATGAAGCAGGTGTCACGGTTGGAATTAGTAGTGATACGGCCGAATTTGCGGTTGCCGCAATTGATCGTTGGTGGACCAAGCTCGGTAAAATTCGCTATGCTAAAGCTAAAAGATTACTAAACACAGCCGACAGTGGAGGAAGCAATAGTCCACGCACTCGCCTCTGGAGGGTTGAGTTGCAAAAACTGTCCAACAAGACGGGACTTATTATTGAGGTCTGACACTATCCTCTAGGCACGAGCAAATGGAATAAAATCGAACACAAGCTGTTTTGTCATATCACCCGGAATTGGCGTGGCGTTCCATTAGAAACACTGGAAATCGTCGTCAATTTAATTTCGGCAACCAAGACTGAAACTGGACTCGAAGTCCATGCTTGGTTGGACACCAAAGATTATCAAACCAAGAAAGAAGTCAGTGAAGATGATCTAAACGAAGTAAAAATCGTGCGCAACACGTTCCATGGCGAATGGAACTATGAAATCCATCCCAATCGCCACTCAAAACTTCGGTAGTTTATTGTTTTGCAATGCCTAAGGGGCAAAACCATGATCAACTGGCGGAAGTGCTCGACCAATTTCGCCAAGGTGACATTGTCAAGCTGCGGAACAACAGCGGCCAGGATTGTCCCCGGTTCAATGTCCTGGCGATCAACACTCCGATTATTACGCCGGCGGACAATCAGCGTGAGTTCAAGAACCGAGTAGCCATCAGTGGCGTTCGGCCAATGCATCCCACCCACTTCAGCCGATTCGGCATACTACTTGACCCGATACGCCATGGCAAAATTGGCCGAGCCTGGGTCAGTGGGGTCTGCCCAGCATTCATCTCGGTAATGGATAACTGCCATCTCTTTGCCGATGTCAAACACAACGACTCGGGTAGCCTGGAAAGTCGCCCCTACGGCAGCGCTCAAATCTTGTGGCGAGAAGGCGGACTGGGAAACCAATGGGCTATCGTCCGGTTGGCCAACGTCAGCGAAGACTTTCGACGTTTTCGACTGTTGACCTCACTTTCCAAGTGCGGGACGGCCCAGGCCCAGCGGATCGTTTACAGCGAGCCGCTTCCCGGCATCCCCAATTGGTGCAATGTCGACTGCCTGTTCCAGGTTTACGATTCCCTCGGAGTAGTCGAAAGTCCGATGGGCGAGCCAGCTCCTCCAGGCACGAGCGGTTGGGCCAAATGGCTCCCCGACAGCCGCAAATGGGAAGTAGTCCAAATTGGTGACGGATGCTGCCATGGTTCCTCCAGCTCTGGATCGTCAAGCTCATGGTCCCCCTGGAGTTCGTCATACGGCTCGAGTTCAAGTTCATGGTCGTCCTCCTCGTCGGGTTCATCCAGCGGATCGTCTTCCGATTCTTCGTCCGGCTCATCGGCGAGTTCCAGCACTTCCCTGTCATCTGACAGCAGTTCTGGCAGCTCTGGGTCAAGCGGCTCGTCGGGTTCATCCAGCAGTGGCCCAGAGAGTTGCGTCACGATCTATGAGACCGATGTTCGCTGCGAAGACGGACTGCTAAACGTCTATCGTCGAGCAGTTTCAATCTGTCTCGAAAACGGCACTCTAAACCGATATGAGGGGGCATGGATTTTCTGGCATGGTGCCGGCTGCTGTAAATGTGATGGCCCCCCCAGCTCCTCGAGCGGATCGTCGTCGTGGAGTTCCTCTTGGTCGTACTCGTCGTCCTGGTCGTCCGATTGGTCCAGCAGCTGGCTATCAAGCGTCGAGCCATCCGTGGAACCTTCAGTTAGCACGGAATCCAGCTATTGGTCCTCCGGATCAAGCAGTTGGTTGTCGAGTGTTGAGCCTTCAGTCGAACCATCCGTCAGCACCGAATCCAGCCTGTGGCCATCTGTTTCCAGTGCCGTACCATCGAGTAGTGGCAGCAGTAGCTCTGGGAGCGTCAGCGTATCGGCCGTCGAGCCAAGTTTTGTTTTCCCGACTGAGTTTCCGTAGGAGGATTGAATGCGTCTATTTGTGGTTGGTTATCCTGGCGATCTTGGCGGTGCTTGCACTGAGCTGTGGCACACCTTGAAACTCTGGCGACGATTTGGGCTTGAAGTTCACCTGCTACCTTTGGGTCGGCCAGTCCCAAAATGGCGATCCTTGGTCGATGGAATCGGCTGCATTACCCACGAGGTTGACCCCGAACAGTTTTCAATGATTCCTGAACTGCCAGGTTCGCCGGTGATCGGCTTCTGCAACTCGGAGTTTCTTGCCCATGCACATCGTTTTCGGACTATGGACTGTCCGTTGATTTGGGTCAATTGCATGACTTGGTTGTTTGACGCAGAAAAGAAAATCTATGCTGAGCATGATATCTTCGACGCCTTTGTCTTCCAGTCCGAATTCCAGCGGAGCGAGCTTGAACCCCAGCTTGCGGAATTCGGCTACACACCCGATCGTGGTTATTTGATCCGAGGAGCTTTCGATCTGGAAGAATTGCCTTTTGCTCCACGTTCGCATCAAGTGGGCGATGTGTTTGTAATGGGTCGCATGGCTCGACCGGACCTCGACAAATGGTCCAGCAATACCTGGCCGATCTACAACGCGATCCAGTACGCTAACAAGCGGGCCATCATGTTGGGGGTTGACGAACGCATCCACCAGAAGCTGGGGCCAACGCCGCCGTTTGCTGACTGCCTGCGGCCGATGGCGATTCCCGTTCAGCAGTATCTGTCGAACCTGCATTGCTTGATGCCGATCAACGGTGGAGCCCGAGAGAATTGGCCTCGTGCCGGCTTGGAAGCAATGGCTGCAGGCGTGCCCGTCGTCGCTCAAAACGAATGGGGCTGGCGCGAGATGATCGTCCATGGCGAAACTGGCTTTCTGGCCAACAACGACTGCGAGCTGGCCCACTTCGCGGCACTGTTAGCCTATGACGAAGAGTTGCGGCAAACGATCATCAAGCAAGCCTACCAGCGACTGCAAGACGAACTGGCCAGTCCGGAGCGGATTTGGGCCGATTGGCAAAGACTGTTTTCGCAGCTTGATGACCAATCTCATCATTCCTCCGGTTCCTATCACCAGCAATTGGTGGCGGAGGCAGTCCATGAGTGAGATTCCCGATTACACCCCCAAGAGCAACGAGGCGGAATGGCACATCACGTACAAGTGTGACTTGGCCTGCCCAAACTGCAATCGGCTCTGTTTTCTGCCACCGACAACGGCCGACATGACGCTGGACGACGCGCGGGAGTTCAACCGGCAGGCCAGAGAACTGGGTTGGTTTCCCAAAATCGTGATTCTTGGCGGCGAGCCGACGCTCCATCGCGACCTGTTCGAGTTCATCGACATTGCGAATGAACTGTCGCCAGGGCGGGTCGAGGTCTGGTCCAACGGTTATCGACCCGCAGCCAAGGAGAAACTGGCTCGAATCCGCGAGGAGGGAAAAGCCAAGGTCTGCGAAGAAACCATCAAGGCCTGTGGCAGCGAAGTCCTGCAGCATGCCGATTTCTTTCTGGCACCGATCGACTTTGGCGTCATCAACCATCGCCCCTGCCACAATCATGCCGCCATCGGCTGCGGGATTTCGGTGGATGCCGAAGGCTACGCGGCCTGTTCGATTGGGGGAGCCATCGACAGCGTGCTTGAATTGGGTGTCCGCACCAGGAATCTGAAAGACTTGTTTGATGTGGAGTTCGCCCATAAACAGACGTGTTCGCTGTGTGATGTTTGCGGTCGAGAACTGGGTATCACCAGCCATCACATCGCCAAGAGTCAGGTCATGCATGGGACGCTGATGTCGCCGAGATGGCAGAAAGCAGTTAATCGAATCGAATCCCGCAAGCGAACGTCGCAGGAGAAATCCGAATGAAACTGGCTGCTTTGTGCTGCACCTATTTGCGACCGGCGGGACTTGGACAACTCATCGAGTGTTTCCTGCGACAAGACTATCCACGCGAACTGCGGGAGTTGGTGATCCTGGATGACGCCGGCCAATATGAGAACCAAGCTGGCGAAGGCTGGCGGTTGATTTCCATTTCACAACGCTTCAATTCGCTGGGCGAGAAACGCAACGCGTGCGCAGCTTTGGCATCGCCCGATGTCGAGGGGTTCCTGATCGCTGACGATGACGACATCTACCTGCCGCATTGGTTCCGCACTCAGGCCGAGGCTTTGAAACAGACGGATTGGTCGCGACCAGGATTGGTTTTGCTTGAGCACAACGATGGACTTCGCGAAGCCGACACCGGTGGCCTGTACCATGGTGGCTGGGCGTTTCGAAGGGCTGCGTTTCAAAAGGTCATCGGATACGGGCCGCACAACAATGGAGAGGATCAAGAGCTGGCACGACGCCTATGCGAGTCGGGAGCGACCGAAATCGACCCTTGTACCTTCGCCCCACCGTTCTACGTCTACCGCTACGACAACGCAAGTTACCATCTGAGCTACATGGACGATCGTGGCTATCGCGACTTGGGGAACGATCAGCAACGAAATCGTGAGCCAATTGCCGTGGGCTGGTCAAAGGATTGGACAAGTCTCCCCGTCATTCGCCGCTTCACTTTTGGTCCTCACGTGAATCCGAAGTCCGATCGCACGCCGATTGAGTTGATCGGACCAGTCCTCGAACCAGGAACCAACGGTCCTCAGAACGGCATGTACGCATTGCAGAAGGAACTCCGCAAACGCATCGACGAAGGGCTCGATTGGTTGTCGATCAAACCGCTCCCCGTCAGCAAAGGTGCCATTCCCTGGTTCTGGAATTGGCAAGACCGGCGCTACGCCATGTGGTGGGACGCGGAAGGCTTACCATTCATCCAAGGGCCGAATATGCTCTTCATCAACTCCGCCACCCCCCGCATCGACCGCGAGGAGTGCGCTCTGCTCGATTCACCGAATTGCCTGTTGATGTTTTGCCACAGCGAATGGTATCGCGACCTGATCCTTGCCAATCGCGGTCCCAACAACAAATCCGAAATCGTCATGTGGCCGTATCCCATTGATCCCATGCCCGAGGGACCGCTGCCGGCCGAGTACGATCTCCTAATCTACGCCAAGAACGGCCATCGCCCCGGCCTGCTTGAACACCTGGCCGAACTCTACCCCAACCATATCCAATTCCACTACGGGCAATACAAACGCGCCGACCTCATCGAAGCCGCCCGTCGCTCCCGCGCCTGCGCTTACCTCGCCGACGACGACCACGGGCCCCTCGCACTGCAAGAGATCCTACTGGCGGGTTGCCCCACGGTTGGAGTGCATACGGGGGCTTCATTCGTCCGGAATGGTGTGACTGGCTTTGTGGTCGATCGGCTTCCTCCCGGCTGGTGCGATGAGGTAGGTGAGGACTTTTTAGCACTTGAGGACTTCCATAAAGCCGTAGCCCAAGCACGGAATTTAGATCGCCACTCCGTCCATTCTGCTGCACTGCAGCAATTCAGATTGGACGGCATCGTCGAAGGCGTGATCGCTCACTTGGACC
>JBGTHU010000124.1:0-4586 GCA_041745975.1 Mariniblastus sp. | reverse complement strand
CATTGGGGCGATTATTAGACGCACTGGGGAACCTGGAACTGAATTCCGGCGAAGTTCGTTTGATCGCGTCAACCGATCAACCCATCGGCCAGCATCGCTTTAATCCCGCCTCGAACCGAACTGACCAGCAGACGTTGGTTTTGATCCATCTGCAAAAACCAAAACTCCCCTCCGTTCAACGGGATGGTAACGCACTGATCGACCTGGTCGACAAAAACACGGCGAAAGAATGAAAAATGCAGGATTCAACACATTTAATCACGATTTCGCGGAACTTTTGATCAAAAATCTGGTTGAATCATCTTAATGGTAGCGGTAGTGGACGAAGCTCTTAAATAGTTCGCGATCCCTTTAGTGCATTGGCGTTAAAAATCGGTTAAACCCCTTCAGAAGGGTTTCGAATCTAACACATTTGGCATTATGATCGTTTTCGATTTTTAAGACGATAGTCGGGATGTTTCTGATCAAGCGTTCATCAATGCCTTCAAGTCGAAAGAAAAGTTGGAAAATAGAGCGAATAAGGTGCTTGAAATTACGAATATGTTTCGTTTTACACCTGCGGTTCGCTGGCGTGTACAATGTGGTAGCTTGAGCTGACGTTTGTATCGGACGGGCAGAAAAACTTGTTTGGAAGCCGTTTGAAATGGTGAAAATAAGATTAAGTGGGAAAACGCGTTTGTGTCCCCATTGTTAAGTTAGAAAACAGAAATATAACGCGTAAGTAAAAACTCAGATTTATTTGCATTACAAAGTAATCAAAGATGACAAAAATGGCCAAAAACAACTTATCTGTAACCGCTGATCGCGAACTCGCGGCAGGAAAAAATCTCAACCGTCGATCTGGGGTTGCTGTTTTGACGATTGTCATTGGTCTTGTACTGGCGATCGCGATGGGGGGCTTCGCTTGGTTCATGATAGGTGGTGGTTCAGTCGATGACGGCTTCGATCCGCTCACCGCGCAAGTCCAATTTGGGGAGTTCGCGATTAATGTGCTCGACCAGGGCGAGGTGCAAAGTAGCGAAAATGTAGAAATCCGCTGTGAGGCGCGAGCTCGAAATGGTCTGTTGAATGTTTTAAGAGTCGTACCCGAGGGAACCTTGGTTGAAGAAGGTGATTTTTTAGTTCAGTTAGATGAAACTGGTTTTCAGAAGGAGTTGGAACAGCAAAAGCTGGCGATGGCCAACGCGGAGACCACTTTGATCCAAGCTGAAACGAGTGTTAAAACGGCTGAGATTGCTTTGGTTGAATACGAAGAGGGTACGCTCAGAGAAGGTATTCAGGTGATCAAAAACGAAATCTACGACGCCGAAGCGATGATTGCTCAAGCTGAGCAAGAACTGAGACAAGCCGAGGCAACTTTGACGCACAGTACCGTCATGGCAGCGCGAGGTTATGTGACCCAGCAAAATTTGCAGGCGACCGAGTTTGCTGTCGATAATGCTCGTATCAAGTTAAGAAAAGGGCAGAATTCAAAAGAGTTGGCTGAAACGAAGTTGAAAGTCCTCAACGGTATTTCCGCTGATAAGATCAGATTAGAATTGGAGAGCCAAATTAAGACTGCCGAAGTGGCTTTTTTAAGTCAAAAGGAAGCGTATGAAGTAGAAAAAGAAAAGTTGCTTGAAATCGAAACCAATATCAAAAACTGTACTATCGTCGTGCCTCCTGGCGTCTCCGGGCAAGTGGTCTATGCTACCGAATCCTCGCGTTCGGGCGTCGATTGGATTTTAGAAGAAGGGGGAACGGCTCGTGAGAACCAAGTTTTGGTACGACTTCCTAATCCCCAAAAAATGGAAGTCAAAGCTTCGATTAACGAGCAGAGCATTACTCAAATCGCTGTCCGCATGCCTGCAGTCATTCGCGTTGATGCACTCAACAATCAACGCCTTAGAGGCGTGGTGACGAAGGTCAGCCAATACGCGGAACAGGGTAGTAGCTGGATGGCCAGTGCTGTCCGGAAATACCCCGTGAACATTTCAATCATCGACCCACCAGAAGCGCTCAAGCCCGGTATGAACGCATCAGTAACCATTCAAACCCGATATGAGGCAACCGGATTATTGGCCCCGTTGCAAACCATTTTCGGTTTGCAAGATCGGAAATTCTGTTTGGTCAAACGTGGGGAAAGTGCTTGGGAAACCCGTGAGATTACTATCTCTGGTCAAAATAACCAGTACGTGCTCATCGAAAGTGGACTGGAAGAAGGTGACATTTTGGTAATGAACCCCGGGGCTCACAAGGAACGAATGGACCTTCCCGAAATAATTAACGATAGCCGAATCAAGGTTTCTGACGAGGAAGTTTCACAAATTAAGAATTCCTTGCGTCGTCCAGGTCAATTGGCAAACGCGTTTGACAACGATTTATCTGACGAGAATGGCTCGAAGCAGGCCGCTCCTTCGCCGTCACCCAATGCGACCGCATTGATAACTGAGCGAGATAACGATGGCGATGGAAAACTCTCTCGTTCTGAAGCTGGAGAACCATTTGTTAACTTTTTCGAACAAATCGATTCGAACAAAGACGGTTTTCTTGATCAATCCGAATTACAAGCTTCCATCACCCGTATGAAGCAACGTCAACAACAAGCCAACGGGAATGGTACCGGAAAAGGGAACGGCAAAGGCAGCGAAAATGGTAGTGGAACTACTCTCGATTCGCACGATGGATCGAGCGCTCGCGGAGCATCCAGCCACTAACTGTTAATCTCCGATTTGTTTCCCAAGCGATTCCGATACTGAGCAAGAAAATGAACGCCAATCCCTATCAAGCAGAGGAAGCGAAGTCGCTTCGCTCAGTCACTGAGTCGAACCAGCGATCGATGGCGGCGGTGATCAATAATCTGCAAAAGCATTATGTGCTCAAGAGCGAAACGGTAAAGGCATTGCGTGGCGTCTCTTTTTCTGTTCCCGAAGGAGATTATGTGGCAATTATGGGTCCGTCCGGATCAGGGAAAAGCACTCTTTTGAATTTGTTGGGATGTCTAGATCGGCCCACCACCGGATCGTTCATCCTGGGCGGGGACGATGTCGCCAAAATGACGGATGACCAGCTTTCAGAAATTCGAGCGTCTCGGATTGGATTCGTGTTTCAATCTTACAATTTGATACCCCAATTAAGTGTCGTCGAAAATATCGAAGTGCCTTTATACTACATGGGGAAACTGGGCAAAAAATCGCGAGAGCGAAGTATCATGCTGGCCAAAATGGTCGGATTGGGAGACCGTTTATTTCATCGCCCCAATCAACTCTCCGGAGGTCAACAACAACGTGTGGCCATCGCTCGATCGCTGGTGAATGATCCGTTCTTCATGTTGGCTGACGAAGCCACGGGTAATTTGGATTCGGTAACAACCGAAGAAATTTTGGCCATGTTTCAACGCCTCAATGATGAAGGCCGAACAATTATCATGGTCACCCACGAGGACGACGTTTGCGAACATGCCAAACGTGTCATTCGTCTAAAGGACGGTCAGATCGTCGTCGACGAACCAATTAAAAATCGCCGAGTTTTTTCCCCGGAAAGAATGGCAGATTTAACCAATACGGAGCATGAACCGGTGGCTATGACGGCCGACGGTTCATGATTTCCCCCCCCTATCGTGCATTGAGTTAATTGTTGGGATGCCTTTTTTTAAAACTCCCGTTCGAAATGCCGACGTCAACAATCATTGAATTTGTAAAGTGGTAATGTCAAATGATGCTTCGTACCTGGAAGTTGGGAATTAAAAGCCTATGGCTACACCCCATGAGATCTGCATTGACGGTACTCGGTATCTTCATTGGAGTCGCCAGCGTGATTTGGTTGCTGGCCATCGGCGAGGGGATCAGCAAAGAAGCTCAACGACAAATCGAAGACTTGGGTGCGGAAAATATTATTATTCGCAGTATCCAACCTCCCGAACAAAGTGGTGCCAATCCGCGAATCATAGTCGAATTCGGCGTCCGCCGAGAAGAAGCGGAAATTATTGCCAATACGATCCCCGGGGTAAAGCGAGTCGTTCCTATTCGGGAAATCCCTCAACAGTTTTTATATACTGGCAACCCCAATAGTCCCCAAGTTGACGGGAGACTGGTCGGTTGTACCCCCGACTACCAAGAAATTACCCGGCTTCACGTTGATCGAGGTCGATTTATTACGCAACTTGATCTGGACTCGAGGTCGGCTGTTTGCGTCATTGCCTCCCGACTTTCCGATCGGATGTTTCCCTCTGAAGATCCGTTGGATAAAGAGATCTTTCTCCCCGAGAAAAAGCAATATTTCAAAATCGTCGGAGTGTTGAGGCCGCGAAATGCGACTGCGGCTATCGGAGGGTCGTTGGCGGCCCAGGATTTCTCCAATGACATCTATATCCCGTTGGCCACCATGCGACAGCGAATGGGTGATCGGGAAACCCGACGAACAGGGGGTACATTTTCGACCAAGTTTTTTGAACTGTCTCAAATTACCGTTCAAGTCGCCGAAGTGAAAGATGTCCCTCGGACGGCTCAATTAGTAGAAGCGACATTGGCCGCCAGATCAATAAAAGAACGTCAGGATATCGCGGTCGTCGTCCCTTATGAGTTGTTGGAACAAGCTCGCACAACCCG
>JBGTHU010000123.1:0-8756 GCA_041745975.1 Mariniblastus sp. | reverse complement strand
TTCCAAGATCGGCAAACATCTTTTGTTTTTGCTGTTCCCAATTGAATTGAGACATCGCTAATCCAGAGGAAATTTCCTTCTCTAAATTGGTGCCCAACTCCGCTGACAAATGGATTTCCTGAGGCGAAGAATCCGATTTGACTTCGGCAACGGTTTGTCGGTTACGAATGAAATGACTCAACTGGTCTTGGAAAATCAAAGTTATCCGATGATCAATCTCGTCCAGAAACAACGCCAACCGATCTTCGAAACGTTGAAACAAGAGATTATCGTCAACACCGGATAGCGCCAAGTCAGCGATGGGTGAATCAACGGAATCGCTGACGACGCTGGAATGATGGACCTGTTCGGCAGTTGCAATTGTTTCAATTAAGGTATCAAGCTCAGCAAACGCATCTTCTGTAACGGCGTCTTTTGCGAGTGAGCAAGGATGATCAACTTGCTCGATTGCAGCTTCCGGTTTTGATTTTACTGCAACGGCAGAACGTTGGTTGCGACGGGATTTCGAGCGAGAACGGGACATGGTCGAATCTTGTTGTAGATTTTTAATATTGAACTAAATCTCACTTAAACATAGCTCAAATATTGATAGGTTTAGGCTGTAAAAAGATAGTTTACAGATCACAATGGCAAATGCCGAAAGCTTGTGCTGATTCAAAAAACGATGACATCGAAGCCTTTTTTTTCGGTTTTATCGTCACAGCCTGCACCCAAGCATTGTGCGTAAGAGGGTCAGCTATTGATCGCAGCTGCTTTATAAGGCCATTTATTGTTCAAAATTCTGTTCCCAATCGCCACCGATGGCGTTGGTGCAGTCGCTGGCCCCGCGTTGACAGCTTTCCATCTGCCGACACCATTCGGAAGAGTCTACTCCGAAATGGCTACTTCCAAGGAAACCGATCACCGGTCAGGCGCTCGAAAGCTTCAATATACTTCTCTCGCGTCTTTTCCACTACACTGATCGGCAATTCAGGTGGCTCACTATTTTTATCCCAGGTCGTCGATTCAAGATACTCTCGTACAAACTGTTTATCGAATGAGATTTGGTTTCGACCAGGTTGATACTGATCGGCTGGCCAAAACCGTGAACTGTCAGGAGTCAAAACTTCATCAATCAGCGTCAGCGATCCGGCGTGCCATCCAAATTCGAATTTGGTATCGGCGACAATGATACCTTTGGCAGCTGCAAAATTGCTTGCCTTTTGATAGATCGAAAGGCTGAGCTGCTGCAATTGTTGAGCCGTCTCGGCTCCCACCAAAGTGATCATTCGATCCAAGGAAATGTTTTGGTCATGACCCGATTCCTCTTTCGTTGCTGGAGTGAAAATCGGTTCCTCGAATCGGGCACAGTTCTTTAAATCAGGTGATAAATCAATCCCGCACACACGTCCCGTCGCCAGATAGTCCTTCCACCCCGAACCAACCAAATACCCTCGAACGACGCATTCTACCGGAACCACATCGCATTTCTTGACAATCATGGACCGGCCATTTAATTCCTCCGCCGACAATCCATTGGGAAGCAGAATCGAAGCCAAACTATCGGAAACAAAATGATGGGGAATTTCCAGGAAGTCGAACCAAAATCGGCTGATCTGAGTCAGCACTCGACCTTTATCGGGAATAAGCGACGGAAGAATATAGTCAAACGCACTGATCCGGTCACTGGCAACCATTAAATAATAGTCGCCCACGTCATAGACATCGCGAACTTTACCCTGTCGCACTAAATTGGCTGTCACTACAATACCTGTAAAATAATGGGGAACTACGCTGTGTTGCTAAGGGGCTTGGACCCTGTGATCGGCAAGAGTCGACCCTTTGTTGATGATTTTGTCAGGAAAAGGTCTGCCCTTTTCAGCATCAAAGCCCAACGTCTGGAAAACCGATTCAGTTCAATTTCTACTATATAGTAGTCGACGGCTTTCGAAAAGATCGGGCTCAAAATCCCCAGCGAATTGGTTTGACTCTCTAAGCCGTTAAGCAACAATTGAAAGGCAATAAGAGAGGCGGCTAAAAATTTACGTAACCGTCCACGTCGTCCACGTTTTTTTGAACTGATAAAGCGTGAACTGTTACAAATTAACCGCTCAAACTTAGCCGCCTCTTGGCAAGACTCGTATACCCATGGCTCGGTTTTCAGCCGCCGCTCGCCTAAAAGCGGCCAAGTTTCGCTTCGCCCCACTTTTCCTGAACGACAATATTGCTTAATTTGTTATGATTCGTGTTCAATTTTTTTTGCCGGATACGGATAATGAAGATACAAGTTACTGCGTCTCGATAGAACTTCAACAATTAGCTTAAATTTTTCAGCTTACGGTCAGGAATATCTATGAACGAATTCTGTTTCCGATTGCCATGGGGATGGAAATTGAATTCCTGTCAACTCGGGTTGATCCATGTAATTGGCATCGACGGCATTCCGACCCCCTGTAAGACGCGAATCAACCGTCACGAGGATGATCCTGAAAGTGAAAGCTATCTGCACATTGTGAGACATGACAGCGATTCCGGCTGTGTCTTCGTCGCTTATCCTCATCCCCATTGGGGTGAATTGATTCTATCTACGGGAACACTTCCTCCCTCAACCGAAATTTATGATTTATTAAAAGAATTGGCCCGGGGAACTCTCAATCGGTTGCGCAATCAAGCCTCGATTTGGCAAGAAGGGGGCTTGGAAATTCCGGATCAACTCTTACAACGTTTCGATCAGGCAACGCAACTTTTGGCTGGCAGCATCATGTCGGACAGCCAATCAGAACAAGATCGTTTGGCCGCTGAAACCATCGAATTGGGAGTCGACTTGATCTTTGAAGTGGCCGATCAATTTGTGGATCAGATCACTTCTTTTCGGTTGTCACAAAAGGGATTCTCCAAGTTTTGGCGGGCCTGTCGGATCGTTGGCCCAGCAGCAGCTGGGAACCATGCTCTTTCGAGCGGGCTAACGAACGGCCCTACGAGCAGCTTTACCGATTCGCTGTCAACTGAATTTGACTTTGTGCAATTCTCGCAAGTCTGCGGTGATGCCCCACAGCAACCGATAGTTCCCGAGAGCTATCGGTCAATTTTTGTCGGGCCCATTTTGGACGCGAGTGCCGGTGGAATGGATCACGCTTTGACCTCCGCCAATGATTATCCAAGCCGCAGAGAAATACTGCTGGCCAGGACACGGTACTGTGTCGACAATTTTTCAGAACGAGCCTCTCTTTTACATTTGGTTGCTGGGCTCAACGGGATCGGACATCGCTATCTCAACTATTCACAGCAATTGCAGTTGACCACCGACATGTTGCAAGTCGTAGACGACTCGTTGAGTGAGACGCCGGTGATGGTTAGCTTTGACTTTCCTTGGGGAGAGCGATTGGCCGGTGCGGTCGGTGGAATTCATCCACTGCAAATTGCCGATTCGCTGATTCGTCGCGCCGCTACGATTTCTTTTTTCGGTTTGGAAATCAATCTCGATTTTTGGCCGGGCGGCAGTGCCCTACGAGATCCGTTTCAATGGATCGACCTAATCGACATTTGGGCTCAGCTTGAAACGCCTTTAGTGATTATTTTGCGCGTGCCCACGGGAGGAGAACCCATCCCTGCCGACGCGCCCGTTGACCGCATGATCAATCAGCAACGCAGCAGCAATACCGATCTCCAGCGCTTGAATTTCCTGAAAAAAGTTTTGCCGATGTTGATCGGCCGCCCGATTGTCGAAGGGATTATCTTTGCTCAAACCCACGATTCTGATGATCCACGCTTCCCCCATGGCGGATTGATCGACCAGCAGGGGAAACGCAAAGCAATTTACGAAGTGATCAACGAACTAGGTGCGATTTTGCAACCGCCTCGATCATAATCGGACATTGACATAAAATTGTAGCGAGCGCGCAACTCCCACCGAATCCGTCAGCACGCGATTTACGGCATCTGCGAGTTATCTACGATCTACGATCTTAATGCTGCCAAGTGCTTTCGCATATTTTCGTTCTCCAGTCGTGGGCCGATTTGGGTGACCACCTGAGACGCAAAATAGTTGCCCCATTTCGCCGCTTGCGCCGGAATGTAATCGTGTGTCAGCCCAAATAACACGCCGCCGGCAAACGCGTCTCCGGCCCCCACGGTATCAATCGCTTTGACGGGGAACCCGGCGACACGCGTTACCGCCCCTCGATCCACAACAAAACATCCGTCTTCACTGGCTGTGATAAAAGCCAGATCGCAAATTGCAGCCATCTGCTGACAACATTTCGCGATGTCATCTTCTCCAAAAAACATTTTGGCTTCATCGGCGTTGCAAAATACAATGTCGCAGTATTGGTCTACCACGCGATGAAAGTCGTCCGAAAATCGATTAATTAAAAACGGATCCGAAAAGGTAAACGCAGTCTTGACCCCCAAACGTTTGGATTGCTCAAATACTTCGATGCACGCTTGGCGCGGGCGTTCGGCATCCCACAAGTAACCTTCGATGTAGCTGCAACGACTGCGTGACAAAAAATCAAGATCGATGTCGCTGGCTGATAGCTCGGTCGAAACCCCCAGGTGAGTACACATTGTTCGCTCGGCATCGGGAGTCGTCAACACAACGCACGTCCCTGTCGGGAGGCTGGCCTCTGCGGCCAGCGGCACAGGGAAGCGGACGCCCAATCGCTCCAGATCCATTCGATAAAATTCACCATTGGTATCGTGGGCCACCTTGCCAAAATAGACACCGTTCCCTCCCGACTGGGCGATTGCCACCATCGTATTAGCCGCCGATCCGCCAGAAGCCATTTGCAGGTTGTGGTGCTCCAAGCGATTCAACACAGTGGCTTGATGGGGGGTATCCATCAATGCCATTCCCCCTTTGTTTAACTTCAACTGCTGTAAAAACTGGTCTTCGACTTGGGCCAGTGTATCGACGATGGCGTTTCCAATACCAAATACATCAAACTCTTTTTCATCATTTGGCATCGTGTTCGATCCGCTGATTGACAAAACTCCCTCTTTTCTTGCGTAATAGGTAGACTTCTAATTGATTCGATTCGCGTTCGCCATCAAAGGGTCGAACGTCTTTTTCAGTACCTCAACGTATACTTTTTCATTGATTTCGGCAACCATGGAATTATAGATTGAGAAGCAAATGTCGGTAACTGCGAAACGGATGAGAGATCAGCCGCAAGTATTCCTGAGAGTACTGCACGGTTTTTTGCGCCATCCTATCCAAAGGAAGGCGCCCGTTTGCGTAATGTCGGAGTACTGAGTGTTGACTCAAAATCTGATAAGTCTGACTAAAACTGCCTTGTAAACAGCGATTCGCGGCATCCTCATCCGCCAAGCAAGCTTCGGTTGTTTTTTGAAAAACAGTCGTGATGTTCCCGGTACCAGGCCCCGAGTTCGCTTCCACAACTTGCAGACCCGATTTCAGTCCCGTTGCCGCCAGCGTTTTGAGGTTGAAGTTATACAAATGCCCAAAGTGCCAACGATGCTGAGGAGCGATCCCGCAATATTCTACATCAGGCACCTCAACGACCAATCGGCCACCGACTTTCAGCCAATTTGCGCAGGTCCCGATTGCATGCAACGGATGTTCAAAATGTTCCAACACGTGAAAAAGTGTAATGCAATCGAAATCGTGCCGATTAAGTTCCGCATTTTGATAGAACGCGCAATGAACCGGGATGTCGTACTGGTCTATCGAAAATTGAACAAAATTAGGATCTGGCTCGATTCCTTGCGACTGATAACCAGCTTGCTGGGTAAGAAATACAAATTCGCCACCGCCTGATCCCACATCCAAGATGCGGGAGCCTGCTGGCACCCAATCGGACAACCTCTCCAGTCGTCGTTTCGCATAGAGGCCTCCGCGAAGGACGTGTTTGGTTCGGGGAAGTGGAACTTTCTTATATTGGGTACGATATTCTTGTTGATAAAACCGAGTTATCGCTTCGGTCGAAGGACGAGGGTCCGTATACACCAAGCCGGATTCGGTACAAATGACGGTCTGTAGCGGCTTTCCCCGACGGTCACGATCACTAATTACAATCGCGTCATGACTGTTTGTCAAAAAACAGGGCGTTTCAGCATTCGTGGCCTTCATCGATTCATATCCAATAAATCATCTATTTTGTGGAAATTCCCAGTAAGGGTTTTCTAGAGGTTATCCGAACTTTTGTTTTGATAGCGGAAAACAATCTCCGGAGTCAATAGAAATCTAATTTCTTTCTACGTTGGCATCCCGGGAAGGCTTGTCGCTTCTATTGTTTTGATAGCTATGTAGCGGAAGTCGTCAAGATGTTCGGCCGTCCCCGCACACGTCGAAAGCCGTTGACGGCTTCCGGTACGACAAAATCAAGAGTTATTTCGCCCCGTGGTAAAGAAAAAGAGAATGAGCATCCAAAATACCAACACCAGATTTTGAATAGGCAATTGCAAGCTGGTAGGCAGGCTGTAGATCAAAATTACCGCAGGTATCCACAAAACCCAATTGGAAATTACGACGGGTAAGATCCGCTGCCGATACCAATGCGGCCCAAGAGCGATGCGAAACTCCTTCCATGAGAAATTTAAGTCTCGCCACAGCACAAAAAGTATCACGTTGCTTAGACCGAGCGTTGGGGCATAGATAAATTGGTCCACCAACATCTTGCAAACGATTGTCATGATATGATTGTCGGCTCCAAACAAGTAAGCTTGCCCTTGATACAACAAGTCCAATTCGATCCCCTTAAGTCCCCACAGAAAAACATTGGTCCCAATTAGGTAGAGATTCCGAGCCTTGGAAAAATGGCTGTTCATGGCGATGATTAATGACGGGATCAATCCACCAAAGAGCGCAGTGGAGAGAATGCTAAATCCAAATCCCCAGTCATTTTTCCACTGGGCAACCTGATCCAGAACACCTCTAGCAAGTGGCCAATGATAGTACGACGCGACCAAAATGACCCCAAACAACCACAACAGAATTCCCGCTTTGAAGTTTTTGCGAGCCGCCCGCAGACCGGTGTCACGGGCATCCCTGAGCCAGCCGTGATTGGAATCGTAGTCTGCGTTCACAAGCGATCCAGGGCCAAAGATTTCCAAGCAAAGATGGATAGGACAGGGCAGATGGTTTACTTGTCGTTCGAGTGAGCTTCCATCGCATCGAGTACCGAGCCAAATAGTTGCTGGACATCATCCGGTTCAGCAACAGTGGCGTTGTAGCGATCGTACTGATTGAGTATTTCCTGGCGCGTCAACATGATTCCTGTTCTTTGAATCGAGTCAGCAAACGCCGCCGCGGCTCGTTGCCGAGCCTCAATGGGGTAACTGGATTGACTGATGAAGTTCAGCAGCTCCCTTTGAGCTGTGGGGGTGGCCAGCTTACTTAAGATTTGGCTGGCCGCATCATCCATTCCATTTCGATAAATGAGCTGCCTTAAAATATTTTGCTGACTGCCCAAATCATAGAAATGATACTTCTCTCGGTCCGCCGCCAACTGGCCGATCCATTGAGCGGCAACGGATGCTTGAATCTGTTGATCCAGACCATTAAACCCCCATGGCTTGGTGATTCCCTGCAAACGTCGAACTTGCGACGCAATCTGTACCGTATCGAGTGAAGGTGGAAACGCAATCAGCAACGGGTCGTTCTCAACCATCCGCTGAATGACAAATTGGTTTCTCGTTTGATGATTCAAAATTCCAATGGGAAGCCGGCGAGTCCGAATGTCACTGCGAATCATCGTCAAAAATTCGGCCAAGGAGGGGCGTTCCAGCGAATCGGAAATCAAAATCATGGTCACGTCCGGATCTTCAACCGCCAGATCAAACAACTGGCGACTGCTGGATACGGCCCGCCCGTTTATTCGCGAGGCTTGCATCAAAGCTGCGTAGTTTTGTGCAAATTCAAGCCGACGGTCAGCAACCATGGCCGACTGTTTCCCATCGCTGTTGGCCAAAAATGCAGCCGTCGTCAAAACCGTGCTAACGCCCGGATAGGGTCTGTCGGGATCGAGTTTAATGATCGCCTGCAATGAGGCGAATTGAAGATAGCGATCGCCAGTTCGCAGCGCCGCAATCAACGCTCGCGGATTCGCCGTCTGGTTTTGATAACTGGCTCCATCCGAGTAGGCATGTTGAGGGTAGAGCAATTCCGCCGTACCGACTTCACCCAACAATTCACAACAAGCCGTCGCTGCTGGTACTAAATCCAACTTCAATGCATCGATCAATATTTGCTCTAACTCGAGTGCCCCAATTTCCCCGATCGAGCCCAGAACTTGATTCAAATCCACTGGGATCGCAGCACCGCTAAAGCGTTTCATCGATTCCAGTTGGGCCAGCCAATAGAGTCGGCGATGCTTGGGATCTTCGGGGTTGATCTCGTACAAATCGGCCGCCAATCGAGCGGCCACTTTTCGCGATGCGGTCTCGATCGGTACTTCGTCAGCTTGCAATTGCTGGCTGTTTGTATCCCATTTCCACAGTGCGATTTGGCCTGTCAGGGTGGGATTAAATTTCTCTTTCCCCCGCATCCAATCGTAGGCGCGTCGGTAAAATTGGCGTTCGATTTCCTGCGGTTCGGCCGGGGCACGGTTCGATTGCACCAATCCATCAAGTGCCAGCCACTGCAACGGGCGGGGAACCTGAGGTGAGAGATAAGTTCTCATCAAGGTATCGGTAGCGGCCGTTGAATTAAAATTCACTAAGGCGCGTATTGCTTCGGTTTGAACTTGTAAGTCATCGGCGCGAGCGGCGGCCAGCAGCGGCCCCAAAGCATCATCGCCCATCGCTTTCAAGGCACC
>JBGTHU010000122.1:0-1715 GCA_041745975.1 Mariniblastus sp. | reverse complement strand
ATCGAGCGAAATTATCGGTTTTGAAACGATGAGTGAAATGATGGAATCTGGAATCCCGATCGACGTGCAGGCCTTCATCGCAGGCATGACAAAAGCTTTCCAGCAACAAAAACTGGATCTGAGCGACGAGGAAATCATGGCCACCAAAATGGCTTTTCAACGTCTTGCCCAACAAAAAATGGAAGCCAAGATGGAACAGAAAGCGAATGTAGCAAAAGCCGAAGAACAAAAATTCATGGCCAGCCATGCTCAAAAGGAAGGTGTGAAACAACTTCCCAATGGAGTGCTTTATGAAGTTTTGAACGAAGGTCAAGCCGGAGGGGAACTTGCCAAAGCAACCGACAAGGTCAGCATTCATTATCACGGCATGCTGTTGGACGGAACCGTATTTGACTCCAGTGTTCGACGAGGCCAACCAGCAGAATTTCCTGTCAATGGCGTCGTACCTGGCTTCTCTCAATCGCTGCAAGCGATGAAGGTAGGTGATAAATGGCGAGTCGTGATCCCCAGTGAATTGGCGTATGGTGTTCGCGGTCAAGGCCCAATCGGCCCCAATCAAACCTTGGTTTTCGAAATTGAGTTGCTACAAATCCTCAACTAAGGTTTTTGGACTCACTCAAACTTCTGGAATTCGCATGATAAGGGGGCCGTCCACGAAAAGGGGGCAGGTCCTCTAATCGACAAATGTAGATTTTGGGTGACCGTTTACGGATATTTATCGATTCAGCCAATGGGTTGAAATCGTGGGGGATTCGCAGGGAGGGCGAATCTTCCGCCCAGACGATTTTTGCTAATCCATCACGTTGGGTCGCTATTGGCGCGGCGGGAGCCACGACCTCCCTACCGACCCGTGAACGTTTACCAAACCCCAGGGTTTCTAACTGCCAAATGCGGAAAAAGCAATTTGGCTAAAGAGGCTGAATCTTTCGAAAAATTGATTTTATGATCAATTCAATTACCATTTCCAACCATTCCCTGAATCACTAAAACCGCGATTAAAACCGCGATTAATTCTGCGACGATCTCCGGCCCGCCATGCCTCAAGAATTCTCTCATCCTCCCACCAACCAACCTTCAACACCGTCTGTTTCTCGCTCGGGCAATTCTTCCAGTGCGGGCAGTGAAACTGATAATAGCCAGCGAGCGACCGCCGATTCCAACACCCTCAGCCCGGCCGAGTCGCTGCAATTGAATCAGCGAATGTGTGACAAGGCCGCCGAGTGCTGGTTCTTGACGGGTGCGACGGCCAGTGGCAAGACATCGATTTCGATCGAAATGGCACGGCACTTGAATGCCGAAATCATCTCGCTCGATTCCATGGCCATTTATCGCGAAATGGATATAGGCACCGCCAAACCGACCGTCCAGATCCGCCGTCAAGTCCCCCACCATTTGATTGATATCGTCGATCCTGACAAAATGTACAGTGTCAATCAATACCGTGACCAGGCACTGAAAAAAATTGATGAAATCAGAGATCGCGGTCATGAGGTCTTATTTGTTGGTGGCACGGCACTTTATTTGAAAACACTGCTGCGGGGTATGTTTCATGGTCCTCCCGCCGATTGGGAATTGCGAAAAGAGATCGAAGCCGAATTGGCCGAAATGGGCTCTGATTTTTTGCATCAGCGATTGGCAATGGTCGACCCGATTTCTGCCGATTTGCTGCACCCCAATGATCACCGTCGCATCATTCGCGCTCTGGAAGTATTACG
>JBGTHU010000121.1:0-1847 GCA_041745975.1 Mariniblastus sp. | reverse complement strand
GCGTGAGACGTGTTTCAGTTATTTCACCCCGCCTGAATCAATTTTCAACCATCGTCTGGGCCCCCGATCAATGGAATCCTCCCAGCTCACGAGAGATTGAAGGCCTGGAACGCTGGCTCAGGCAAGGAGTGAATCGAACGTTAATTTTTATCGGTCGAGATTACGATGCCGAATTGGACTATTACCAACAGGTCAATGCGATACCAGAAATGATGCTGGACGAGGAGTTCCAGCGCGTTCGCGCCGAAGCCTTAGTCCGTCAGCGACAAGCCGATGCAAATGCAAATTTTTCGGGGTTCAGCCAATTACCAACGGCATCCGAACCCAACTCTTGCAAGTGGTTCCAAGTCGAACAACGGCCGCGGCAAAAAGCCAAAAAGATTGCCGGTCGCTTGGCTGATGGAATCGAGACTCAGGCACTGCAAGTAGAATCTTCTAAGATCCTTGTTCCAATAAAAGAAATCGCTGAATACGGAACACCGCGTACATTACTAAAGGTCGACAATCAACCTTTCATACATGCGCGCGATGTCGAAATGAAACACTCGCATTACGGCCTGCAATCGACCAGCAAGTTGATCGTCGTCAACAATGGCTCTTTTTTGTTAAACTTCGGTATGGTCAATCCGGAAAACAGACGTTTAACAGATGCTTTGATCGGCGAATGCCTGAACATCAATCACGTTGCGTTCTTAGAGAGTGGGCCAGGTCAAGCTCCTGTGCGAGACAAAAATGAACCGCATCAGCCATGGGCTTGGGTGACCCAGCCTCCCTTGCGATATATCGTGCCTCATGTGTTGGTTTTGGCCGTCTTGTTTTGTTTTGTACTCTATCCAATTTTTGGTCGACCCAAACGGTATCGACCCAAGACAACGGCTGCCGACGCGGCCGATTCGCCGCTTTCACTCGATTCTCTCAACCCGATTCAACACGCTCAAAACATGACATCGTTCCGCAGTCACCTAGTGGCTTTAGCGAACTTATTGCAACGAGCTCAACCGATCGCGGAAGCAAAAGAAAAAATCAAAGAATTTCAAGCGGGACAATTGGATGCAGGCAGGCCGCGAGTCAAACGGGAAGAATAAGATCGCATTAGATCGCCGCCAAAGAAGCCGCGTCTCTCCAAAACGAGTTACAACCGATCGTATTGCTCAACGCGTATTTTTTGCTTCCGCTCGGCTTTCGAATTGATTTAAACGAAAAAAGTCACAACACGTCGCTCCATCGCCATGTTGTGACTTATACCCTGATCCAGGACCATCCGTGTCCTGACCTGTCGGCAGTTTGACTGCATTTCTTTTATCGACCAACGGAATATGGCGGCATCAGCTGTTTAGTCGTTTTTATCCAAAATATCCAAAATCATCTCTTTTTGGCAGCCAAATTAACTAAAAACGATGCATTTTTACCATGCAAACCGGTTCCTGGTGGGACTCATTTCATCAGTCCACAAGTTCGAAGGAAACTCCGATTGGCAAAATTTACTCCGGATGTCAGAATAGTCCACTCCCACGGGAGTTCAGACAATGTAGCGCAACATTGCGGCGGGGCGAGAGTAATAATTCGGTGAAAAGGAGTGAGCCAATGGACATGTTAACGATTGACAAGACCCCTGTTTTTCAAGGATTAGGGCCATCTGTTTTGTCGGCTGTTTGCCGCGGTCCAGCGGTCGTCAACTCGCTCCCCGCAGATCGCATGGCCGCTCGCGAGATGCTGCACGACGACTGCCCACTTACCCCCGGCGTTTACGCTTGGTTGGATGAACATCAACAAATTTGCTACGTCGGGAAATCGAAATCGCAGAAGAAGCGACTCCGCAGCGATTTTGCCAAACAACCCACGGACGA
>JBGTHU010000120.1:0-2898 GCA_041745975.1 Mariniblastus sp. | reverse complement strand
ATCCCATGAAGAGACTCGCACCAAACGGTTGCGATGATCAAAAAGAAACCGCTGGGAACTCCCATCCGCCTTGCTGGTCTTAAGTAAAAACAATGAGCTGCGTCCCCTTTCTTTTCCCTGACATCTGCGAAGCCGTCCACGACAGCAGTCTCATTCGCTCCTGCTCCCTTTTCTTCCTCTTATTTTTCAGGTTTCTGTGATACTTTTTGGCGCTTGAACAGATTGCTTGCCAATGGATGACCTCCTTTTGATGCCGAGGCCAGCCAACGCATAGACTGCTCGGTTGACGGTGCGACACCAATCCCTTTACTGAACAATTGAGACAATAGGTACTGTGCATGAGTATGCCCCTGTTTAGCCTTGTTCAATAAAACGTCAAACATTTTTTTGTTGACAGTCTCTCGATCGGAATCGGGGGCACCTACCAGAGACAATAATGCGTGGATTCGATCTGAATCTCTGTTCCTTGCAAGCTGTATATAATCGTTGGCAAGCCGTAGATCTTGTTCCAAATCGTAGAGCCCAAATGCGTAGGCTTCAGCAAGGACTTCTAGAGCACCAACAAAACCATGTTCAGCCGATTTCGTATAACAATCAATTGACGAAAGCCGTCCCAGTTTATACGGGAACTCTTTTCCAGAGTCAATCAATTGTCCAAATTCGAACCAGGCGACCGGATGGTCAACTAGGCAAGCTTTATGCAGCCATTCATCAGCGAGTGTTTCGTCATGCTGTCCATATTCTTTACTACGATAAATCCACGACAGATTAAGCATGCAGTCACCGTCATTCAGTCGCGCGCCAGAATGAAACAACTCAACCGCTTTGTTGATATCTTTTTCAACTCCCTGTCCTGTTTGGTATAAAAACCCCAATAAACTGTAAGTTCTTGGGTGAGCAAGTGGTAGTGACTGATGTAACCAAAGACTGGCCTGGGAAAAGTCCTCTAAAGTGTATAAAAGACGCCCCAGATTCAAACAACTTACTAACTCGCCCTTCGCAGCCGCACTTTTGTAATACCGAATAGCGTGCGTCAAGTTTTTGGGGACGTTGACTCCTCTTTCATACTCGGCGCCGAGAGTGGCACATGCCTTTTCGTCGCCTAAATCACACTGGTTCTTCAATAAATCAATATCTATCATCGCTTCACTAACATCTTTGCCTATTGCCATTTTGTTGAAAACAGCACTCCAAGAATGCAACCCTATAGATGTTTTCCCCTAAAACTTAGTGTCTTTTGGAAATGGCTGCATTGTATTGACATCAATCGGACCTTCATTAACTGCACTATAATTCGCGTAATCTTTTGGTTTCGTCTGGTTCTCGTACTTTTTGTGGAACTGATGGTCGTAATATCCAGCATTGGGATCGACAACATGTTCTGTATCCGTTGCTGTAGGTTTTCTAGGTTGCTGCCCAAGAGCTTTTCTGGCTCCAGATGTGATTGGTAACCCTAGTGCTCCAGATATAATCTGAGTGCCGTTCTCAAAATTCAGCTCACCTGCATCATAAACTCCGTACGTTCCTTTGATCAGTGTAACTCCAGACTGTGCCATATCGAGACGGTTCAATACTTGCATGCCAGAATGCAGATGCCGAACATCCTTTACTTTCGTCGCACTTGCTCCCGGAATCGCCGCCAATGCGATTTCAAATCCCACAGTGGCACCTCCATATCCGAGGTCATTTTCACCAACGGCAATCGCTTCGTCTACAAACCCTATTGTCACAGTGCGAACCACAGTGTTTCCCGCAGCCTTTCCAGAGGTAACGATACCCTGCCCAACACCTGAAACTATCGCGCCACCACTTGCAACCGTTGGATCAACCCAAGTCCCCGTCCATACAAAAGCGTTCACTTGTCCCGCGAATTGACCTGTTCGTTCCCACCATCCACGCAATGTCAATCCATCGGGATCGAAATAATGAGTGGGGCTATTGGAAACATACCGGTACAGATTTGCATCTCCGCCGGCGAAACTTATCGGGTCTTCATTAATCCATTTACCCAGTTGGGGGTCGTACCAGCGGTTCCAGTGGTGGGAGAGGCCGGAGTAGGCGTCGAAGTATTTGCCGGTGTAGCCGAAGGCGATCGTGTAGTTCGGGTCGGTTTGAGCAGTCAGGTTGCCGAACGAATCGTAACGGCGGTGGTTGACGATCTCAAAGGAGGTGCCGTCGAATTTGGCGATGTCGCGGATCGTCCCCAAGTGATCGGGGAGCGGCCATAAGACTTCACCCGCTTGCGAAACGTCACTGATCTGCTCGTCGGCGAACAACTGATCGACCTGAGGCCCCCACCAATAGCGATGCTGCAAATCTTGCCGAGTCGCTTCGCCACCGCCGACCTTTTCAAATTCCAACGTCGGATTGATGCCATCGTAACCAGCAAAATAATTGTCGATAATGTTTTGGCTATCCAATCGGTCTTCTCGCCGAACCATCCGGTTGAAGGTGTCGTAATGGTAGTCGACCAGCCCAATGTAATCTCCATTGGAATCCCGAGACACGACTCGCTCTAAACGATTTCGATGGTCAAAGATGAACTGTTGGTAACTACCATCGGCCTTGCTGGTCTTGTTTGTGCGATTCCCTTGCCAATTGTAGCCGTAGGTATAATCAGCATCTTCCAGTGTCAGGTTACCGGTGGCGGTTTGGTAACCACTGCCGGTCCGATTCCCATTGGCATCGTATTGCAGATTCTCATCGGGCCGAGCAGGCAAGGCATGTTCCGCATCGGTCAGTTGACTCGACTTGTCGTAGGTAAAATCGCTGATCCCATCGGCATGAGCCGAAACGGCGGCCGTATGGTTGATCTGCGTGATCCGGTTCATGTCATCGTACTGAAAAGCGTAGTTTGACAATTCGCTGTAGCTGCCGATATTGCGGTGGGAGAGTGTT
>JBGTHU010000119.1:0-4137 GCA_041745975.1 Mariniblastus sp. | reverse complement strand
GGGGATTTCCATCTCGCAAGATTGGGATGCTTCGGTCACTGGTTCGGCAATAGAAGCCGCTGACTGGATCGCCGATCACCTTTGGGAATTAGTGGGCGCCAAAGCCACGGACGAAGATCGGATCGAGAAAGTAAAATTGTTCTGCCAACGCTTTGTTCAATACGCTTTGGTTAAACCCTTGGACCAGAATGAGCAAGAATTTTTTGTCGATCAACACTTCCGTGACGAAGCTCCATTGACGGAGCAAGTCAAGCGAGTCGTTTGGCTGACATTGAAGTCCCCTCGTTTCCTCTATCCGACGTTACAGCCTCGGCCCGACGACTTCCAAATTGCTGCCACCATGGCCCAGTTGATGTGGGATTCAATTCCCGATCAGGAGTTGTTCGATGCGGCTGTGCAGGGGCGACTGCAAGATCGCGAACAGCGCGACCAACAGCTGTGGCGAATGGCGGCTAATCCCAGATTTCAATGGAAGTTTCGGCAGATGTTGGAACAGTGGTTGGAGTTGGACAAGGCAATTAATTTAGAAAAAGATAATCAGCGATTCCCCGACTTTGACCCGTTGTTGCAACAGGATTTACGTCGCAGCCTGGAATTGTTTTTGGATCATGTGGCCCGTCAAGAGGGAATCAAATACAAAGATCTGTTTGAAACCCAGCAGGTATTTGCCAACCAGCGGCTGGCAAACTTTTACGGATGGGATTGGCCGTCGAACGACGATACAGAAACGAATCCGATCGAACATCGTATGTTGACCGTTGAAGGCCAAGCCTCTTCCGGATTGTTGACGCACCCGTATTTGATGGCTCGTCTGGCACACTATCAAGAAAGTTCACCGATCCACCGCGGTGTCTTTGTGGCTCGCAAATTGTTTGGCCGGATGCTCAAGCAACCGACCGAAAATTTTGAGCCCTTTTCAGAAGAGCTTCACCCCGATTTGACGAATCGGCAACGCGTGGAATTGCAGACCGGTGACGCCGTTTGTATGGGATGTCATCGCATCATCAATCCGTTGGGATTTAGTTTGGAGCATTTCGATGCCGTGGGACGTTACCGGACTCATTATCAACAGGCCACCGGTCAATATCCAATCGATGCGACGTCGAATTATATCGCTTCGTCCGGAGAATCGGTGTTGTTGTCGGGTGAGAGGGACTTGAAATCATTGTTGATCGACGATGCCGCCGCCAAGAAATTTTTTATTCAACAGATGTTCAACTACCAAGTCCGACAACCGATCGAAGCGTTTGGAAATAATCCAGCTGCAGCAGATGCTTTGGAAACGATTTACCAAAATGCGGGAGCGGAAGATCTCAATTTAAAAACGATGTTGGTAGAAATTGCCAAAGTCGTGTTAAATAGTCAGTAGTCGCAATCCGATCACTGGTCTCAAACCAACCAACCCGAAAGAAATAAGATGAACCATAAACCCATTTTGCGACGTGATTTCCTGGTGTCCACTGCCGGTACTTTGGCCACCGCTCAGGGGTTGTTATACGGACTCCCCTGGAGGGTGCCTAATGATGCGGGCAAGACTCACGTCAAGAAGCGTTTGATCATCATGTTCACCCCTAACGGAATGGTCAGCAAAGGTTTTTGGCCCGAGACCGAAGGCCCTAATTTCGAGATGGACGATGTGCTCAAACCTTTAGAGCCTTTCCGCGAGCAAACGTTGATCGTCAAAGGGATCTGTAATATGATCGAAGGTGATGGCGATAATCACATGCGGGGAATGAGTTGCCTGCTGACGGGTAATGAACTTTTCCCCGGTAACATTCAAGGAGGAAGTCACACTCCAGCCGGTTGGGCAAAAGGGATTTCAATCGACCAGGAAATCAAAAACTTCCTCCAGCGAACTCCCGGCTTGCAGACTCGGTTTGGATCTCTGGAGTATGGTGTGATGGTGAATCATCAAGCCAATCCTTGGACCCGGATGGTTTACGCGGGACCGAATCAACCGGTCGCTCCGGTCAGTGATCCTTATCGGATGTTTGAAAAAATGCATGGATCAACCAAGGATCGGGAAAACCTAAATAAGATTTTGGGCTTGGTGCAACAAGATCTGGGACAATTAAAACATCAAGCGGCCATCGACGAATCGGTTCGATCAATGCTGGAGTCTCATGCTCATTACACCCATCAAATGCGAGCCGATCTTGAGCATCAATTGGCCTCGGCGGGTAGTACCACGACCATCCAACTGCCAGCTAATGTGCCGTTGACATCTGACAAGATGCCCGAACTTTCGCAGATGCAAATCGATCTGTTGATCAATGGATTTGTGAATGATATGAATCGCGTTGCCACCTTGCAGTTTACTCAATCAGTCGGCGATGTCCGCATGAAGTGGTTGGACGTTCCCGAAGGGCACCACCATTTGTCACACGAGCCCGATTCGAATCAGGACGCGCAAGAAAAACTGCGGCGGATTAACACTTGGTACTGTCAGCAACTGGCTTATTTGGTTCATCAATTAAAAAATACGCCGGAACCGGGGACTAACCAGTCGATGCTGGATAATACGTTGGTCGTATGGACCAACGAATTGGGGCACGGAGCATCTCATACGCTGCGAAATCTGCCGATGGTGATGGTCGGTGGTGGTTTTGGATTCGACATGGGGCGATACCTTAAAGTCAAATCGGTTTCGACCACACGACTTTGGTTGGCGATCGCCAACGCCATGGGGCACCAGCTCGACTCGTTCGGGTTGGCTGATCTTTGCAAGGACGGCCCGATTCTGTTATAGTAGCGAAAACAGCAACCGTTCCCGAGGATTTATTGCCTCACAAAATCGCTGAAATTTGTCGGGAGGTTGAGGCTCCGGTCGAAACCATTCGATGCCAATGCAATAGGAAGCTGTTATTGTTTCGGCAGAAGCCACAACCTCCCCACCTACCCGTGATTGGTTACCCATTATTTATTTGCTGCCATGGATGAACAGCCACGAATATTGATCTGTCGCTTGAGTCACATCGGTGATTGCATTTTGACCTCGCCGATGGTCAATGCCATTCGCGACCGGTTGCCTTGCGCCTGTATTGTCTGGGCCGTGGAAGCCCCCTCGGATCAATTGCTGGCGTTGCATCCTGGGATTGACCGGTTGATTCGGGTGCCCAAAAATTGGTTGAAGAAACCGTCGTGCTGGGGAACTTTACTGGGCGATCTTCGGCAGCATCGATTCGACATCGCTTTCGATCCCCAGGGAATTACCAAAAGTGCGTTGTTGGGATGGCTCAGCGGTGCCCGTCGTCGTGTGGGAGCAAAAGGACGCTGGGGCCGCGAACTGTCGGTCTTGCTGAATAACGAGCTGATCGAGACCAACGGGTCTCATTTGGTCGATCGCTCTTTAGAACTGTTGCGTCCTGTGGAAATTCCCACTCATGATATCAAGTTTAATTTGCCGATCTGCGTCGACAGCCAACAGCAAGTGGAACAATTCTTGAACCGACAATCTCTTGAATCCGACTTCATGTTGATCAATCCAGGGGCCAGTTGGGCTTCCAAACGCTGGGAAGTCGAACGGTTCGCCAGCGTGGCCGAAGCAGCTTGGCGGCAATTCGCGATCCGTTCGGTGGTCACTTGGGCGGGGTCGGAAGAGCAAGAAATGGCGGCCACCATCCATCGATTATCGCCTGAGTCCACGGTCGTTGCCGACAAGACGTCGTTGCGGCAGTTGGCAGCACTTTGTCAAAAAGCGACTTGTTTCATCGGATGCGACACGGGGCCCCTGCACATCGCCGCTGCCGTTGGAACCCCCTGCATCGGGCTCTACGGAACGACTCGGCCGGAGGAATCAGGAGCCTACGGAGACCAGCACATTGCCATCCAAAAATCATATCAAGCGGGAAGTTGTCGACAGCGACGAACATCCGAAAACACGGCCATGCAACTGATTCAAGTGGCCGACGTGCTGCCGGCGATCGAACAAATACTAAGTCAGCCGATTGCAACGTCTCTCCCTATGGAGTATCCTCAAGCTGGTTGTTGATCAACTCAGCAATCGGTGTTCGCAATTGGAGCGTGATTGGTACGCAAGATGGATTCTCGGCAAAAATCAGCAAACCAAAACCCGCAGAGCCCTCCCCGTCGTGACACGATTTTACTTCCTCGGCGAGTCGTTTATTGGCAGGGGGC
>JBGTHU010000118.1:0-7815 GCA_041745975.1 Mariniblastus sp. | reverse complement strand
GCCGCTTGCCAGTTCACCAGTCGTTTAATCGACATCAGCAGTACCGAGATCCGCAATCGTATTGCGTCAAAAGAATCAATTCGCTTTCTAGTTCCCCGCGCTGTAGAGAAATATATTGAAACGCAAAATTTGTATGCGGCTCAAACAGTCTAAACCTGATAGACTCCGGTGCGAAACGGTTCGTCTTCAGCATGACGGGTTACGATTTCCAGCGACTTGGTTAAAACATGTCGCGTCTGGTCGGGGCGAATGATACCGTCGACCCATAATCGTCCCGCAGCGTAACGAATATCAGTAGACGTTTCGTAGGCTTGTTCTACCTGTTTCTTAAGATCTTCCAACTCCTCGGCGTCGGGGGTTCGTCCTTGGCGTTTCAGGGCTGCCAGATTCACATCCAAAATCGTGGCCGCCGCCTGGCGTCCGCCCATCACGGCATATCGAGCATTGGGCCAAGCAAAAATAAACCGAGGATCAAACGCCTTGCCGCACATGGCGTAATTTCCTGCACCGTAACTGCCCCCCGTAATCACAGTGACCTTGGGAACGCGACTGTTCGAAATCGCATTGACGACTTTGGCACCGGCCCGGATAATGCCAGCTTGTTCGCTATCTTTACCGACCATGAACCCCATCACATCCTGCAGGAAAATCAGCGGCAACCAAGTCTGATTGCAATCCATGATAAATCGAGCCTCTTTATCGGCGCTATCGTGGTAGATAACACCACCAAATTGCATTCCGTCGGTGGCACTTTTGACCACCGTCCGCTGGTTGGCCACGATCCCCACCTGAAAACCACCGATCTTGGCATATCCACAAACAATGGTCTGCCCATAATCGGCTTTATATTCTTGAAACGACCCCGCATCGACTAAATACTTGATCAAATCACGCACGTCGTACCGCGCCTGAGGGTCGATTGGGATAGTGGAAAAAATTTCACTTGAATTGAATTCTGGGTCAACCGCTTCATCACGGCGGAACAATGGATCGATGCGGTCGACAGGCAACAAGTCGACCAGGGACCTTAAACGTTCGATTGCCGCTTGATCGTGGGGTTCCTTGAAATCGATCGTGCCGCTGATTGCGGCGTGCATGCTGGCCCCGCCTAAATCTTCGGACGTGACCTCCTGACCAATGGCACTTTTGACCAGAGCGGGGCCAGCCAAATACAAACCGCTTCCTTCGGTCATCACCAGCTTGTCGCACAGCACTGGCAGATAACCGCCGCCGGCGACGCAATTCCCCATGATCGCCGAATATTGTGATATCCCTAGAGCGGATATCACGGCGTTATTGCGAAAAATCCGACCGAAATCATCCTCATCTGGAAATATCTCGTCTTGCAGCGGCAAAAAGACACCCGCCGAATCGACCAAGTACAACAATGGCACTCGACAAAACATAGCAATCCGTTGTGCACGCAGGACTTTTTTACAAGTCATTGGGAAAAAAGCTCCCGCCTTGATCGTGGCGTCATTGGCGATAATCATCACCGTTCGCCCGGCAACTTTTCCCAGACCACAAATGACGCTGGCCGATATCGCTCCTCCCCACTCTTTGTACATCTCCCAACCGGCCCAGCGTCCTATTTCCAACCAAAACGAGCCCTCATCCAACAACTTTGCGATGCGTTCCCGTGCGGTCAAACGTCCTTTTTCGTGTTGGCGAGCGATTGCTGTTTCTCCACCGCCCAATTCGATTAAGTCACTTCCGGTTTGGATTTCGTCAAGTAATGGCTGCCAACTCATTGGGGAATATCTTTCTCATTAGGAACAACGACCCAATTCGGATCATCGAAAGTTTTTTTCAGCCAAGCGTCGGCCACTTCGACAATTTGATCATCCAAATTCACTTTAAGTTGTCCGAAACGATGTTCATTTCGGTCGCGAGCCAGCCGTAAATAGAGTCGCCCCGTGTTGAACTCGTCTTCTTTGATTGGCTGTGGAATGGTGCCATTGACCATCAAGGCAGTCAATCTGGAAAAAACGCAGCTGGCCATAAACAATTCGGTGGCGATATCGGCCAGTCTCGCTTGAATAAATTGCTGATCGATAACCCCTTCGCGATGATTGACCAGCGCCATTTTCAGATGCCAGGAAAACTGGCCAATCTGTTTACCCAAGCCGCGAGCGTAGTAGCGCAAGTGCTCATGTTTCACCGGTACATTGGCCGACGGCACGACCATATCGGGAATTTTCAATAGATTGGAGACCAGCGAGTTTTTCATTTTCTCCAGCTCTTTTCCCACATGTCGGAATCCTACCGCCGCGATAAAGCAGCGCAACACATCGTTGGCCCCTTCACCAATTAAATTCAAGCGGGCATCTCGCATCATCCGTTCGAAGGGTTGGTCAGTGAAAAACCCTTTACCGCCCCAAATTTGCAAACAATCGTTGACAATTCGCCACAATTGGTCGGAGGCAAAGACTTTAATCATGGCGGTTTCCACCATAAAATCTTCCGCCCCTCGGTCGATCAAATCGGCGGTGTAATAAGTTGCACTCTCCATCGCGTAAGTATCTGCAATCGCCTCGGCAATCTTTCCCTTGACCAGTTGAAACTCGCCCAGGGTTTTTCCGAATTGCTGGCGGCTGTTGGCGCGAGCCACCATCCGCTCGATACAAAATTTCGCGGCACCGGTGCAGCTGGCCCCAAACGTCGTCCGGCCAAAATCTAAAACGGTCAGCGCCAACTTCAGCCCCTTGCCCATCTGCCCCAAGATGTTTTCTTTAGGAACCAACATTTCATTAAATTTCAACCAACCGGTGGCGGTTCCTCGAATACCAACTTTCTCCATTCGCGCGTCGACGACTTCAAAACCTTCCATGTCGGGTGTCACCAAAAACGCGGTTACTTTTCCGTCGGGATCGCTTACATCGGGGGTGCGAGCCATCACAGTCAAGACATCAGCGATCCCGCCGTTGGTGATCCAGCGTTTTTCGCCCGTCAAGCGGAAACCACTACCATCCGCGGTCGGTACGGCTCGGGTCTGAACATTTCCGGCGTCGGAACCGGCATGGGGTTCGGTGAGAGCGAATGCGGCTAATTTTTCGCCGCTGGCCAGAGGTGGCATCCATCGCTCTTTTTGTTCTTTCGTGCCGAACAATTGCAGGGCACGCAAACCAATCGAGTGGTGAGCATTGACAAAAACCGCCGTTGCTCCGCAGTGTCCGCCAATGATTTCCATCACTCGGCAGAAATTAAATTGCGTCATGCCGATGCCACCATATTCCTGGTCGACGGTCATACCCAAAATACCATAGTTTCCCAAGGCCTTGACAATACCGTCGGGAATCTCAGCATGTCGATCGATGCGATCGGCATGAATAAATTCTTGGCACAATTTTTTTGTTTTGGCGACCATCGAATCCCCCGCCGCTCGCGCATTGGATCGCTGTTCGGGATAAGGGATAATGGATGCGGCGTCAAAATGTCCAAAATAGAGTTCGTTGACAAACCCCGATTTTTTCTCCGGGCCCGAAAAGAGCAACTCTTCTGCTTGTTGAATCTGCTTTTGTCGTTGCTCGTCCAAAGTCTCAGCCATCATCTATGCCTTCTCATCGTTAGGTTCTCTAATTTAGCAGTCGTCTGGTTCATTGTACCGGGCAATTCTTGGTGCACATCCCAAAAATACGTTTTGGAGTTAAAGATTAAAATCAAAGGCTAAACTTAAACTTTGAAGTCAAACGTTGTAGCTGGTGGATGCAGTTTTCCCGCCGGTTCCCGTCCAGTTGGTATGAAAAAATTCTCCCCGCGGCCGATCGATTCGCTCATAAGTATGAGCCCCAAAGTAGTCACGTTGGGCTTGCAGCAGGTTAGCCGGTAGTCGCTCAGTTCGGTATCCATCGTAATAAGCCAGTGCGGAACCGATGGCTGGCAATGGGATTCCCTGCATCGCTGCGGCCGCTACCACTCGCCGCCAAGCATTTTGGGCATTGGCAGTAGCTTGAGCAAAGAACGGATCGAGCAATAAATTTACCAAATTTGGGTCTTTCTGGTAGGCGTCTCGGATATTCTCCAGAAACGCGGACCGAATGATGCACCCCTCCCGCCACATCAAGGCAATCCCTCCATAATTCAACTCCCACTTGTATTCCTCTGAAATGGCTCGCATCAACTGATAGCCTTGGGCATATGAGACAATTTTTGCCGCATACAAGGCGTGTTCCAAATCGTCGACAAAGGAATCGACCGAACCGGCAATCGCAACTTTTGATGGGCCCGCCAAAACTTTCGCCGCCGTTAACCGCTCGGACTTCAGGGACGAAAGACAGCGAGCAAAGACGGCTTCACCAATTAAAGTCAGTGGCTGTCCAATATCCAATGCAGAAATGGCAGTCCATTTACCAGTTCCCTTCTGTCCCGCAGAATCCAAAATTAAGTCGACGGCATCCTGTGCATTCTCCTCGCTCGCCGCCTCCTCCCGAAATCCAAAAATATCGGCAGTGATTTCAATCAGATAGCTATTTAGAATCCCTTGATTCCAGCGGGCGAAGACTTCGTGCAGCCGATCGTTGGAAAAACCGAGGACCTCTTTCATCAGATGGTATGATTCGCAGATCAACTGCATATCGCCGTATTCGATCCCGTTGTGAACCATTTTGACAAAATGCCCGGCCCCTCCCTGGCCAACCCAATCGCAACAAGGCTCACCTTGATCGGTTTTAGCCGCGATTGCTTGAAATATCGTTTTAATATGGGGCCAGGCGTCCGAATTCCCACCGGGCATGATACTGGGTCCATTTAAAGCCCCTTCTTCGCCACCGGAAACACCTGTTCCGACAAATAAAATCTGCGACTGTTTTAGCGCATCGGTACGCCGAATACTATCCTGATACTGGCTATTTCCACCGTCGATAATGATGTCGCCCGGTTCCAAAAAGGGGAGGAGTGACTCAATCACCGCATCCACGGCTTGGCCCGCTTTGACCATAATCATGATCCGTCGCGGACGTTTTAGTCGACCGACAAGTTCCTCCGGCGAATGGGCGCCAACGATCGATTTGCCAGCCGCTCGTCCGGCCAGAAAGTCATCAACCCGACTTGTCGTTCGATTGTAGACCGCGACCGTGAAGTCCCGACTGGCCATGTTCAGTACTAGGTTTTCTCCCATCACGGCCAGTCCAATGAGACCGATATCTGCAACTTGCATCAGTTAAATTCCTTGATTGATTCGTAATAAAAATTAAATGCAACCGTGCACGGGCAGCCACCCCCTACCCTCTTACCTCGAAAAATCTTGATAAGCCAACTCAATAAACTTTGCATCGACTTCTCCCCCGATAAAAACCATTCGATAGCGAAGGCTAAGCGAACTGCTTGGATCGATCCGATAATCGCCACTCCCCCGAGGCTGATTCAGCATGTCATGAAGTGCGAAAGGATTGGCCGCAATCAAACCATAGTCTCGCGCATGCCAAGTGGTCGGATGCCTCAAGTTTTCCGGATGGTCAAATATCGCGATCCCGACAGAATTCCCTTGCACCGTCCCTTGATACAAAAGCCATCGAGCACGTTTTCCCCAAACTTGTTTGCCGATGTCCCCTTCACTGTTGATCGCTTTACCAAAAACTTGATTTACTCCCTCACGAGGCGCAGGCGATAACCGCAGGTCAGGATGAGTTCGAATGGCAAAGAAACCTTCTTTCGTATCATCGAGTGTCACCGCCAAATCATCTGCCAAAATGCTGATCGTCACATCGACCCAACGTTTCTTGGAGTCACCTCCAAATTGATAGACCACGCGATCCCGGCAAACGATCTGAGAGTCGGCGTTGTTTATCCATTCAGAGCTAACTGCCAATGAATTGGCGGTCGGATCGATTTGATAATTTTTAACTACGATCTTGCCGCCGCGTTCCGTCCAAAAATCCACTCCATTGACTTCGTGGCCATACCAAAGCGATTTGTGGTGCGGATGGTCGTGAGCTTCAACGACGTTTTCGGGCGCATCGGCCATCGGCCAATGTCGCGTCATAGAGACCTGCCCCGGCCCATAGACAGGGTACAAAATCGGCCTACCATGTTTTGCCGGTACAAAAGCCGTAAATAATTCTTCCCCAAGGAAGATTGATACTCGCTCCGATTCCGTCCCCTCGTTTTCTTTGAGGATCCGAATTGGCAGGTCGTTGAGGTCCTTAACAACGGCTTGATCGATTTGTTGACCTGCCGCGATTGAGCTCAGTAAAAGCAGAGCGACGGCCGAGCTGAATGACAAATATCCGATTCGTGCCGCCCCTCTAATTTGGAAAACTCTGACGATTGTTGGAAGCAGGATGAATCGGAGCATGAACGCCACAGGTGCTGCTTCCAATTCTTGATGATCGCCTGCGAGTGACTGAATTGGTCGTTTATGTTGAATTAATATCATGTCAACGGTAACAATTTGGTTGGACTAACTTCGGTTGAGCTGTTGGTCGAACTTCCCAACTCAATATAAAAAAAATGAAATTGCTTACAGATATTCGTCGTTTTAAAAAATAGGCGGGGTTGGAATGGGGGTCGAGACTCCCGCCAAGACAATTCTTCGCGATCGCAACACTCCTGGGAATCTATGCCCGCCGTGTGTAAACTTGTATAATCAATCCACAGATTGTACCGATAATTAGAATAAAGAAAAAGCACTACAAACAAGCCTTCTTTGATGGTCAACCGATCTCACTCTCTCTCCCCTTCCCAAGTCCCGACTTTTAAGTTGAAACATCCTTGGTGGTTTTACGCTTGGGCCGGAGGATTTTTATTAACGATCGCCGTTTTGATATTTGTTTTACTCACACTTAGGTTTGTTTTCAGATTTGACTATCTGGAGGCGACTTCCTGGTTCGGTGGTCTTCATTGGGGTGGCTTGACGATTGCCGTGTTATTGTGGGGGGCCGTAAATCTCCACTGGGGGCATCGGGCCATGTTGGCTTTAAAACCGACACTTGCCTTCGCTCATTTGGCTCTGGTAATTAGCTGCGGGTTGGCGACGTTGGGAATTCATACAATTTCTATCTCACGTAGTTTCTCCGAAGGGGCCGAAATCCGTGATACTGCGGGATTGTTGCCGCTTAAATCTGAGTTGGAGTCGTTTGACGGGGCCGTCTACGGAACAATCAATCGAGGAAAAGCTTGGTTTTCACTAACTTGCGTTACCTGCCACGGAGCAACGGGAGAGGGCATCAACAATCTCGCTCCCTCACTTAAAGATAGCGAGTTTTTGGCGACCGCATCTCCTGTTGACATTAATTTGCTAATCCGGCGTGGCCGTGCAATTGATGATCCAGCCAATAAAAGTGGTAAACCCATGCCCGCTCGAGGTGCGGACGATACGATCACCAATGACAAAATTGCAGATCTGGTCGCGTTTGTCATGAGCCTAAAAAACCGGACGGCAGACCCTTCCGAATTGTCATGGGAAGGTGTGGAAATCCCTCCGCCTGAATTGTCCCATGAGTCGTTTCGTATCCGACCCCAAAATCCGGTTGTTCGTTATGTCAATCGATCGGTACTATTAATGCACAGCATACTTATGATAGTAACCATTCTTCCGGCGGCTCTCGGATTATTGGGTTGGCTGCGAAAACGCCCAACTCGCAGCTTGAGGACTTGGTTGGAATTAGCCTACTGGGGTTGGGCGACAAGCTTGATTTGCTGGTTGCTCACGTTCGTAGTCTTGTAATTGATAAATGCTGCTTTAATTTTCGAAGAGATTTCCAAACCACTGGCCCGCATTGGAATTTGTTCTTACTTAAAACAAGTCATCCACATTGTCTCCCGTCAATTTTTGGCTCGGCTATTTACACAATGATCCAGCTGCAATTATGACAACGC
>JBGTHU010000117.1:0-2024 GCA_041745975.1 Mariniblastus sp. | reverse complement strand
AAATATGCCCTTTATAATTTTGGTCGATTGGCGAGGGTGTTGGCAAGCAGGCTGGGGAAAAAAAGGTAACCGATCACGGGTGTTGGAACTGATAAATCTGACTCTTTCGTGGTGAATCCTGCTTCCACCGAGATTAACTCGGGGGGGCTGAGCAGGAGCAGGTAGCAAACAGAAAAAGCCCCAACCGAGCTCGTCTCGGTTCAGCAAAGGATTTATCACTAAACCCGATCGGCCCAGTCCCTGTGTTCGGCGAGAGCCTCGGCAGCCCCAAAAATTCTACAAGTTTTGACTGGCAACAACTATTCGTGAAAAGTCACAAAAAAGTAAGTAAATTTTAGGATTTCTCATTGATCTCTAATTTCGTACCTAATTCTGAATCCCATTTCGCTTCCCTGATCAAATCGGCTTTCGTCTTTGAAAGACCGATGGAAACTGCCCTACGTCAATCGATCCCCGGTAAATGAACGTCTTTAGGGGAGCCTGACATGATTCGGAATTTAACGTTACACTATAGCGTTTGAGTTTTTTGGAATTCGTTAACCCCAGTCTTGAAATAAAAATAAAAATAATAATGGCAAAAGTTTCGATTGACGACATCGATGTCGCTGGCAAATCTGTATTGATGCGAGTTGATTTTAATGTTCCCTTGGATGAACAGCGACAAATCACTGATCCGTTGAGGATTCAAATGGCGCTACCGAGCATTCAATCCGTACTGGATCGAGGGGGGCGGTTGATTTTGATGAGCCACCTGGGGCGGCCCAAGGGAAAAGTTGACTCCAAATACAGTTTGGAACCGACAGCGACTTATTTAAGCGAGCAACTTGGACAAACCGTCCTGTTCGCTACCGACACCGTTGGCAATGATGCTCAACAAAAAGTCGCCAATTTACAAAACGGCCAATGTTTGATTTTGGAAAACTTGCGTTTTGATGCGAGAGAGGAAGGTGGCGACGAGGCGTTTTCTCAGACTTTGGCCGCGTTTGGTGACATTTATTGCAACAATGCTTTCGGCACCTGTCATCGCCCCCACGCGTCGATGTTCGGAGTTCCTCAAGCGATGGGTGATCGCCCGAAAGTTGTTGGGCACTTAGTCGAAAAGGAAATCAAGTACCTCCGCGATGCGATCTCCAATCCGGAACGGCCTTTCGTGGCAATTTTAGGTGGAGCGAAGGTCTCCGACAAAATCAAAGTAATCGAGAACCTGCTCTCCACATGTGACCAAGTTCTGATTGGTGGGGCTATGGCGTATACGTTTTCCCTGGCCAAAGGGGGTAAAACGGGAAACAGCTTGGTAGAGCCTGATCGAGTCGAGTTGGCGCGGCAACTGATCGAGAAAGCGGGAGATAAATTGGTCCTGCCGGTCGACACGCACTGCGGTGATCAATTTTCCTCCGATTGTCAAAAGCAGGTAGTTGCCGCTGGCCAAATCCCCGATGGTTTTGAAGGATTAGACATTGGCCCCGACACAGCCAAGTTGTTTTCTGGAATAATTAAGGCAGCCAAAACAGTCGTCTGGAACGGACCGATGGGCGTTTTCGAACTTCCTCCCTTCGATGCGGGTACCAAAGCGGTAGCCGATGCGATCGCTCAAGGGAACTCAACCAGCATCATCGGGGGGGGCGATAGCGCGGCCGCGATTGCTCAATTCGGACTGCAAGATGCCGTCACCCATATCAGCACCGGTGGTGGGGCCAGCCTGGAATTGCTGGAAGGGAAAACGTTTGCTGCGGTCGAGATTCTGGATGAGAAATAAACGCGACTCGAATGCTTTCGATCGTTCTTATGTCGACCATCCACCCCTTTATCGATGTTACCCAAGTAGCCTCTATCTACGTTTACTCAACTTACCTGAATAAATAGCATAACTACAAAATGAGACTTAATTTTTTTTCCATGGCGTCAACAACATTTTATCTGCAATCAATTTCCGTTTTTTGTTGCTTCGTATTGCTGTTAATGGTAGGCTGCGAGCCCGAAAAAACAGCGTTGCCCAAGGCTCCATCGAACACCATCGAGGCTCG
>JBGTHU010000116.1:0-3038 GCA_041745975.1 Mariniblastus sp. | reverse complement strand
TCACCTGTGGTGGGCGAGCCAACTGCAACTGGCAATCTCCAGTGGTCGATTGCAAAAACAACAGGCGGTAGAGCAAGCCAATGTAGCGATGATTCATATCGGACATCATCTCAAACGCGATCCGCAAAATACAGCCGCGCTTGAATTAAAAGGTGGATTGGCCGTTTTTTTAGAACGCTGGTTCGATGCGCGCGATGCCTACGCTCTTCTATTCGAAAACGAGCCTTTCTATTTCATTAATTTGGTAGACGCCAATAATCGCATCAATCGCTCAGAAGCGAATCAAAGTATCCTCCTAACCGCTCGCAATCGATTGGTGGCCAACCTCAGAGAGCCGATGGATGTTAATCGCTGGGTCAGAACTGTCGAATTGCTCGGCCAGATCTATCGGAGACTTAACGAATTCCAAACAGGAATTAATCGACTTGATCAAGAAAAAAATTACATTTTGTCGAATGACCCTACGGATTCCTTGGGCAAGGGGTTTATGTTGGATCAATTGATTTCCGGGCTGTATGTTGGCTGGCAAGAATACGCATCACGAGATCGAAACGAGTTTACAGAGCAGGATTTTGATTTGATCAAGCAAGCATTTCAACGCAATCCAAAATCGCCAGCGGCGCTGCAAAAATTAACTCATATGGGACTTTTTGCGAACGCTTCGATCGGGGAAAAAGCGGTCGCTTTGTATGATCCCAACCAGGACAGCGATCCCCCCCATCAAGTGTTGACCGAATTGGGTGCCAAATCGTTATCGGTTGAAGAATTCGACAAAGCCGTCCGCTTTTTTGAGCAGGCACGACAAAAGAATCCACAGAACCCTCTGCTGCTCAACAACTTAGCTTACGCTTACCTAAAATTAACTCCGCCCAGCCCCGAGCGAGCTCTCAAGCTGGTCAATGATGCGATCCAAATGACCGTTCAAAATCCTCAATCGAGTTCGATGCTAACATACTTCTATGACACAAAGGGAACCGCACTGAAGAGTCTTGATCGTCATGAGGAGGCAATCGCTGCTTTGGAATTGGCGTTGAGAGATCGTCCCGATAATCGAAAAACCATCGAAGCATTGATCGAATGCTATCAAGCTTCAGGACTCGATGCAAAACGTTACCAAGAGAGATTGGCCAATATGGTTGATTGACCGATTTAGCGAATTAATTCAGTAAATTCCCGGATTCGTTGAAGCCCACTGATCTCAGGCCATGATGTTATTGTTTTTTTGTCTTTTTTGACTTTACGGAAAACCTTTCTTTAACCAATCACTTAACCAGACACTCCAAGGCAAGCGGCAGCTAAAAATTGACCGCCGCAAGGGTCACCGCGTATTTCCAAGACCCGTTGATCAATGGTAAAGTTTTATCTGCCCCCATCCTTAAACAAAACCAAACCGCTTCGATTACCATGAAAACACGACGCCGTAGGAATGAATTTGATAACTCGTCAATCCTCGATCGTATCGCCGCACCGTTTCGAAATTTATCGTCATGGATTGGAAAAACCTTTACAGATGATCGTATCCGCGGAGCATCCGAGGATAGTTTTTTTATGTCCTTGGTTAAGTCGCCCTTCCGTTGGTTGTTGGCTTGGGTCGTGTTTTTTGTTTCCACCTGGACAATTACGCGTCGCGGATGGAGTTTTGTCTGGGCGATGCCTGCCATGGCAGGCATCGCCATGGTTTTGATGGTTCTGTGGTTGGACAACTACCGCCGACCTTTCAATATTGAACGAACTCAAGGTTACTATGAAAAATTTTTGATTGATCCCATGTGGGGGCCCCAAATCGCACAGCATTTTGCTCAGAAACGAGTCGATTTCGAACCGGAAAAAATCGAGCC
This sequence comes from Mariniblastus sp., assembly GCA_041745975.1. Classification (GTDB taxonomy): domain Bacteria; phylum Planctomycetota; class Planctomycetia; order Pirellulales; family Pirellulaceae; genus Mariniblastus. The sequence continues at coordinate 1,200 of JBGTHU010000116.1, read as the reverse complement.
AAAATTTCAATTGGCCACTGTTTGGGATTTAGCCGGTCAAACCGATCGAGCCCGCGATTTGATGCTGCACCTCAGCGAACAGCAACATGTCCCAGCACTTGTTTGGTTGGCGCGAAAAAACATGGAAGCGGATGCCGTACTGCGAACTGGGATCAGCCGACAAGATCTTGACCAGCAAGCCGAAGTGAGTCTCGAAGAAGCGTTGGAATTAGATCCGGAAAGCAATGCCGCCCGAATCGGTTTGGCCAGCTTGTACTTAAATCAAGCCAACCGCTTGGGGAAAGAAGACCCACAATACCGCGAGTTGATTCAAAATGCGGCTGATCGACTCAATCAAGTTTTTATGACTGGCGCAACTGAAGCGTTTTGGCAACTTCCCAACTTAGTTCGTGCTTTGGTCGAATCCGATCAAACCGATCGAGCTCAGCAGATTTTTAGTCAAGCAAGTCGGATATTGTTGAACTATGTCCGTCGACAACCCAATGAGCGACTGACTCCCGCTATTTGGGAAACGCTGATCCGCAGCGCTGTCGCATTAAAAGATCACCGACTGGCCGACGAATTAATCGGGGAGTCCCGACGAAGTGCCACCTCCGGGGATTGGATTCGAATGCTCAGTTTATTGGCGACGCAAAACTTAATCACCGAATCCGATGACTATGGCAGCAGGGGGCAGGTCACCCGACAACTTGATTTACTCTCCAGCGAAATTGTTGATTCCCCCACGAATCAAGTTTTTGCGGATCGTCTGATCCGTATTTTGGTCGAAGATGCCACACAAAATGAAAACCGATACGAGAGACTGGAACAGGCTCTGGCCTCCGTTAAAGAATCGGGCGTTCTACATTTGCTGATCGGTATCCAAAAAATTTCAGAAGGAGATGGAACCGCGGGAATTTCCCACTGGCGAGTCGCCAATTCGTCACTTAACAAAAAAACATCCCCATTGTTAAGCGCTTTGATTAGCGTGATGATGCGAGAATATCGAGACTATTACGAGAATGTTTTGGATATTATCACGATTGCTATTGAACGTTTTCCCGAAGAAGGGTTGTTATATGAAGTGCGAGGTAGCTATCATTTTAATAACGGAAATTACGAAGACGCCATCGTCGATTACAAGTATGCTGCTGAAATCATTTCCGAACCGCAAAATTTTTTGATCCACTTTGCGCTGGCAAGGACGTACGAAAAAATGGG
>JBGTHU010000115.1:0-2198 GCA_041745975.1 Mariniblastus sp. | reverse complement strand
AGCCCGGACCGAGCTCGCTTTGGTGCCTCAGGATACTTGGGGCAGTTTTAGATTTACCAGAGTCAAGGAATCATCTTGACCGGAGGCAACAGCGGGAGTGGTAGACGAACCACCGGCGGATGAACTTTCACCGCCAGGTTGACAGCCGATGGCAGCCGTCAGTACTGCTGCCGCAAAAATTGCGACAATATAATTTTTCATTTTTACTCCTTCGTAAAAATTAAAGAAACGGAAACTACACAACGAGTCAATTATACCGCTGGCAGTAGAAAATGTAAACAAAGGCATTTTCGCTTAAGCCAGCAGTTTATCGCTCGCCCAACGCCAGTCGGTAGTTAGCGTCGGCAAAAAAGAATTCAACTTCGGCCTGAATTTCCAATAGTTCTGCGTCTGCCAGGGATTGCTCGTAGATATTTAGAACAATCAAATCAACATCACCTTGCTCAAACAAATCTTGTGCAATTTCTAACGCTTCATTCGCCAATTGAACGTTTTGAGAGGCGGCTTGAAACCGATCAATCGCCCGCTCCATTGCCGAATAGGTATCTTGGATTGCGTTTTTCAATTGGTTAGAGATCAATTCTCGTTTGAGTATCATTTGTTGCAATTTCGCTTGGTTGGCGGTGACACGCCCTATACCCAAGCGACGTTGAACAGGGACTTCAGCACTCAAACCGACACGAAATTCAAGGGGGGATTTATCGCGCAGCGGGCTGGCCGGACTGCCGACATCTTGGGCTGCTTCGACAAAGCCATCCAATTGTCCCAATAAATCATTGTTTGATTCAGCAATTTCGATTCGTTGTTTCTCCAAATCAAAATCGAATTCTCGCAACTGAGGATGATTGGTCAGAGCTTGGGCGATATCGAGTTCGAGTGCGGAGAAGTCAATTTTGGTAAATTCGGGAAAGTCGGGTACAAAGGCACGGTCGGGAACCAGCATATTGCCTTGGGCATCGCGGAGAAAAAACGAGAGTCGGATACTTGCCGCCTCAAATTTTCGTAAGGCCTGAACAAAAACGGCCTCTCGTTGAGCGATCAGTCGTTGATTGTCGACTAACACCAATCGAGCCAGATCTCCAGCCTCAACTTGATCGCGAATTACTTCCGCTCGATCTTGTGCCAATTTCAGCAGTCGTTGTTGGGTTACTAATTCTTGGCCAGCCCCTACCCAATTCCAATAGGCCAACTTAGCCACTTGCGCTACAACGTTTTGCTCTTGTTGTAAAAACGGTTGAGCCGCAGACAGATCCTGTTGGGCTTTGAAGACGCGAGCGCGCTGTTGATCAATCAATCGATTTCGTAGCAAAGGAACCCGACTGCCGACGGCAAACTCTCCCCCGTTGTTCGTTTCTCGTTCTTTGTACCACGGTTCAAAATCACCACGTCCCACACGATAGCCCGCATATACGCGAGATCCATTTTCCATCACGTTCTGCGATACGGTCAGTCCATGGCGGTAGTTCTCATAGAATGAAACGGGTTGGTTGATGGTGTCGGCCGTTACGAATACATCGTAAGACCCCATTGCCGCTGTCAAATTTCCGGCGGCCACATTCGCCTGTAAAAGGGCTGCTTGGATTTGCGGGAAGGACGTCATGACGGAATCCAGCACGTCGTCGACAGCCAGTTTGGGATTTTGATTCGCAGTTACTGTTGGGTCATCGGAAGCGTTTGGCGGTGGAAGTTCATCGTCGGAGTCCAATCGAGGTTGCTGTAATGGCAAAAGCCTCTCCGCATCATCGGGAGTGCCAGAGAGATCGTAACCGTTAGAAACGCCGGCCACGTCCGCATTCACTCCTGTTGTTTGATTTTGAAGTTGCGAGCTGTAGGCCGGTTTTAGAGATTTGACAGCAATATCATCAGCGGTCAATTGAAAGGCGGGCCGAGGAACCCATTGTTGATACCAATGACAACCACCGGCAACCATGATCCAGCTTGCCGGTAGCCCCCATAGGAAGAAAAATCTGAAGTAGCAAATTAGCAGACGGCAATCGACTCGATTGCTGGTCTTGCCAATTGGCATTTTCAGTTGGGTAGGCGCGGTAACGTCCCTTTTCACCGGAAATCCTTTTACGCCATCCATGGCGAATTATTGTATTTGTTATCTTTGCATATTCAATTTGATATGAATCAGCGGATTCGATAGAACTAATCGATCTTGATTTTTGGAGGTTTACTTTTTTCGGCTTTCCCTT
>JBGTHU010000114.1:0-1971 GCA_041745975.1 Mariniblastus sp. | reverse complement strand
GGGTAGATTTTCCGCAGTTAGTTTGACGTTGCCACGGGGCGTCGCGGAAGCTGTAACGGAATAATCGTGAGGAAGATTCATTTTAAACCTTCAAATCCTTCATTGAAGTGATGACTTGGTCAATTAAGTTAAATTCCTTGGCCTCGTCCGCAGTCATGAAATTATCGCGATCGGTTTGCTGTTCGATATAGTCCAAAGTATGGCCAGTATGTTTGACCTGCAGACCGTTCAAGCGATCTTTTACTCGTCGCAATTCCTGGCGATGGATCAGAATCTCTTCCGCGGTCCCCTCCATTCCTGCGAGCGGTTGGTGAATCATGATGCTGGCGTTGGGCAATGCGAACCGTTTGCCCGCGGCACCAGCGGTCAACAGCATCGCCCCCATGGAGGCGGCTTGACCTAGACAATAAGTCGCCACGTCGCAGGATATAAACTGCATCGTATCATAGATTGCCATGCCTGCGGTCACCGATCCGCCAGGCGAATTGATATACAGATTGATGTCGGCCTTGGGGTCTTCCGATTGCAAAAACAGCATTTGAGCCACCAAGGAATTGGCAACTTCGGCATTCACTTGAGTTCCCAAAAAAATAATCCGATCCTTCAGCAAGCGACTATAGATGTCGTAAACTCGCTCCTCCCGACCGGTGTTGTCAACCACATAGGGAACGTAGGGCATAGAAGTTCAACTCCAATATATGTAAAGGCTTAATTCAAAATTCGTTTTTCGTTTTTCAAAACCAAGGTCAGTGAGGAAAAACCAACCACCGCAGAACGCGACATCAATCGTCGTCTTCAGCGTCCGATTTATAGGAGGCAGTAATTTCATCGACCATGCCATAGTCTTTGGCTTGCTGGGCCGTCATGAAGAAATCGCGATCGATATCTTTCGCGATTTGCTCAACCGACTTCCCGGTGTGACGAGCCAGAATTTCATTCATCACATCACGATTTCGGAGAATCTCATCGGCTTGAATTTCGATATCGCTGACTTGGCCGGAAACCCCTCCATAAGGCTGGTGAATCATCACTCGCGAACTGGGCAAACAATATCGCTTACCTTTGGTACCACCGGCCAGTAACACAGCCGCACCGCTGGCAGCTTGCCCCACACAGAAGGTGGAAACTGGGCAGGACAGCAATTGCATCACATCATAGATTGCCAAGGTTGCAATCACATCTCCTCCGGGAGAGTTAAGGTAGAAATTAATTCCCTTTTTCTTATTTTCTGACTGCAAGTAGAGCAGTTTCATCACTACTTCATTGGCGTTTCCGGTGTGAATTTCACCTTGCAAAAACACAATTCGATTTTCCAACAACAAATCACCAAGCGTCATCGATCGCTGTCGCTGGTAGGAGGTTGACGCATATGAATTTTGCATACCAGGCAGATTCGCTGAGCCGAAACTATCGGAGTTCGCTCCAAAAATTGACATTGTTAAATTGATCCTTAAAGTTACTGTTCCTGATTCATGATTGGCTATAAATTTACGCGGCTGAGGCGATTACACCATCCAAGATTGTTGTGACACGGAGCTACGATTATCGAAAAAACCGTGAGAACAATGGTTCAAGCAAAGTTTCATTCGATCGTCTTCTAACAATTGGCTTGCCGACCGCCCTTAGAAATTTGCTCTGATTTAGGCTACGACGGAGGGAACGCCAAGTCGCGGATCTCATTTATCCTTTTTGATACCTGGGATCGCCGGTAAGTCATTCCCTTCGTGCCTGGCACTGGGAATCGCCGCCGACTTGCCCCCTGAGTAAAACTCCAGAGCAAATGCGGCTGGAATTGGCGAATAGTCATACGGAATCGGTTTGAACGTACCATTTTCGGTGATCAGATCAATGACTTTTTGTTCCAAAATCATATTCCTCAAGGCATCCATTTGTCCCTGTCGCTCCAGTTTCGCTCGGACTCGGCGGGGAGAATCATTTTGCTGGACTGAGAGTTTTAAGATCTCGGCTTCG
>JBGTHU010000113.1:0-7033 GCA_041745975.1 Mariniblastus sp. | reverse complement strand
GCCAACCATCAACGAGCGTTCCAAATTTACTTGATCCCCCGGTTTCAGCAAACCGAGGTTGGTGCGGCTCAACGTTTCCGAGCCGGCTTGAAAGGTCAATACCCGATCCGCAATCTGAGTGATCGTCAAGCAACAACCGCTAATGGCAATGCTATCGCCGATCGCGGCACCTACGGCGACTTGATCACAACGCACTAACAGGTCACAAGCATTGGCTATCGGCAAAATCGAGTCGATCGTGCCCAGTTCTTCAATTAATCCGGTAAACAACGTTCTTCCCACGATGTAAAATTAAATCTCACTGAAACCGACTGCCGTCAACTATTGCAAACCAAACAGATCAAGAAGGAATCGAGGACCACGCCGTGGTCTGACCGTGGTCTGACCGTTAAGGGGAATTAACGGAAATCAATTGGAATCGGACGGTATGATTTGGAGCAAGCTGGTTCAGCGTCGGCGTTTTGCGGCATTAGCCCCCTTTGTTTTCGGCGGGCTTAACGGTAAAAAAACATTTGACATTGTAACAAATTTAGGTTCAAGTAAAAGGTAATCAAAACATGGACAGTATTGTTGATATTAAAGCACGACAAATTTTAGACAGCCGCGGCAATCCGACAATCGAAGTCGACGTCACGCTGGAAGACGGATCATTTGGATCGGCAGCGGTTCCCTCGGGCGCCAGCACTGGGGCTCATGAAGCGTGGGAAATGCGGGATGGAGACGCCGGTGTCTACCTGGGGAAAGGGGTGCAGCGAGCGGTGGAGGCGGCCAACGGACCGATTTATGAGGCATTACTGGGGATGCCTGCCAATGAACAAGGCTTGATCGACCGAACGATGTTGGAGCTGGACGGCACCTCCAACAAGTCAAAATTGGGTGCCAATGCGATCTTGGGCGTTTCGATGGCTGCCGCCAAAGCGGCAGCTGATTTGCACTCGCTACCGCTGTACCGCTACTTCGGCGGCTCCTCAGCCACGCTGCTGCCCGCTCCGATGATGAATATCGTCAATGGTGGGCAGCACGCCGATAACGATGTCGACGTGCAAGAGTTTATGGTCATGCCGCTGGGCTTTGACTCGTTCAGCGACGCGCTCCGCTGCGGCTGCGAAATTTTTCATCACCTCAAGAAAGTTCTGCAGTCCAAAGGACTCAATACAGCCGTCGGCGATGAGGGCGGGTTTGCCCCTAATTTGGGCAGCAATGTCGAAGCCCTTGATTTAATCATGGCGGCGATCGAGAAAGCAGGATACAAGGCAGGAGAGCAGGTCTTTATTGCCTTGGATGTGGCCGCCACCGAGTTTTTCAATGCCGACAAAGGTGTTTATACCGTTGACAAAAAAGAATTGGATCCCGCCGCAATGGTGGATTTCTTGGCCGATTGGTTGAACCGATACCCAATCTGCTCGATTGAAGATGGCTGCAGTGAAGACGATTGGGACGGTTGGAAATTGCTGACTGAAAAAATCGGTAGCCGAGTGCAATTAGTCGGCGATGATTTGTTCGTTACCAACACTCAGCGGCTACAACGGGGAATCGACGAACAGATCGCCAATAGTATCTTGATCAAGGTCAATCAAATTGGCACGCTGACGGAGACCTTTCAAGCGATTCAACTGGCCCAACGGAATGGATTCACCAGCATCGCCAGCCATCGCAGTGGCGAGACTGAAGATTCGACCATTGCCGATTTGGCCGTCGGCTTATCGACCGGACAAATCAAAACCGGTTCCGCCTCGCGCAGTGATCGAATGGCCAAATACAATCAACTGCTGCGAATTGAAGAGCAATTGGGTGACAGTGCCGTTTACGCCGGGCCATTGTTCCGCATGCCCAAGGGGTAACCGAATTTGCGACCGGTCCCGCATTGCGCGGAAGTCGAGGCTTGCTTGATGGCATTGGATCGAAAAAAACCGATCAAAAAAGCGATTAACCCGTGACTCGCCGATTTCGAGGGTCAAAGACGCATTGACCAAAAAACAACTTTGGGGCAAGGCAAACTGTTTTCCTCAAACTCGAAATCGACGCGGGTTAATCGTGTGCGGGATGCGATTTTTGTAAATTGGTAGTAATCGTTCGTGAGTCTATTTCGCTTGACCAAATTGGTGGAAATCGTTGGCAGGTCGTGATTCACGCTAGATTGCAAGTAACGTGCCAACACGCCATCAAATTTATTTTCTCAAAAGGAATGCTGTAAAATTTTGAAAATTTCGATATAGAGCTGCCAACGCTCCCAACTCGAGATGTAAGCACTTTCGCGATTGGCAGCAAAGGAGAGAGCCGCCAAGAAATACTGTTGCGAGATGATGCAGCAAAATCATGCCGATGCTCAATTCTAGCGGAGCGGCGCGAGCCGCCCGGTGACGGCTTTACAAGGCGTCCTTCGGCACCGGAGGTCTTGCGCCCTGCCGCTATAATTCTAGCGGAGCGGCGCGAGCCGCCCGGTAACGGCATCGCCAGCAACGGAAGAAAGCCTTAGGCGGCGGCGCGAACAGTGAAGGGAATGGTTGCCGGTGGGCATATCGAAGGGGCTTCCCTTAAAGGCCGACCGGCGACTTCTCCGGCAATTTGCATGATCTGATCGGCGTAGTCAGCAAAGCAATAATCATCCCTCACCCGCTGCTTGGCCTTTTCTCGCACACCTTGGGAAACTTCAGGTTGGGACAACAGCGAGTGGATCAATTGAGCCATTTGATGGTGATCAGCGTAATCGACAACATAGCCCGCCCCCTCGGCGATCGCTTCGGCTGCGCCCCCATTATTACCAAAGGTGATAACGGGTGCCCCTGCGGCCATCGCTTCATGTACGACGCAGGGAAAGGGATCGACTCGAGAGGTCATCAGAAAAAGATCTGCGGCGAAAAAGTAGGGGACCACGTTGTCTCGCTCGCCGATAAAATGGACTTGATCGGAGACCGCCGATTGCTTTAAGTCCAATTGAATGTAATGAAAAATCGAATGCCGCGAGCGATCCCCGCCACCCAGCCAAACGAAGTGGGGCGATTGGGCAGGGTGTTGTTTGATTACTTGGCGGGCCACCGCGGCAAAGTGATCGATTCCCTTCCGCAAATCGAGTGTGCCACAACCTAACACCAGCTTGGCCTCGGGCGGCAAATTTAATTCCTTTCGGATCTGCTGGCGAGCGACAGTACGGTCGATTCCATGACCGAAGTTTTCGTTCAGCAAACCTTGGGAGAGGACTACTTTTTTGCTGGCCGGAATGGAGATCAAGTTTTCCGTTTCCTGTAATACCGCCTGACAGGGGAAAACGATCTTGCCTGCGACTTGCACCACCGATTGATAGTCTGCTCCGGAATAGGAGGAGGGGAGTTCGTGGACTAAAAACAAAACAGGGATGTTCTGTGCCGCCAACAACTTCGCCACAGAACGCGACTCCATGCTGTTGCAAATCGCCAACAAGGGGCGGCTCGATCGGTTTCGAGCCAGCAATGTCTCTATTTTTTTGATCGCCTGTTGATTCAAATCATGACTGGTGTTGAGCACCTCAAGTTGAGAGAATTCAGCAAACTCGCGCGTCAATGCACCTCCGCTCATTAGCAAGGTAGAAAATTGAAAGGGGAGTCGATGTGCAAATTGTTTTAGCAAGTTCAATGCGATCTGCGGCGCACCCGTGCGACTGGCATCATGGGAAACGAATAAGATTCGCGGTTCCTGCGATGGGGTCGATTTGGAGAAACTGCCAAAAATTCTCATGGTTTCCTTTCCGTTGAGACGAGTCGATGAATTTAACGCCTGGCCGGTTATCAAAAAAATCGACTGTTGCTGTCGTCGCGATCTAGTCGGGCTCGACTTAGTGCGGTTGCACGGCTGTCAACAGTCAAACCGGATATGTCGATTGGTGCGATTGCACAATCAACCGACCCGCAGTGTATTTTCCAAACGATCAATTAAATCTTGGGCTTCGTAGGTGGCCATTGGCAACTTTAAACCGGAATTTTGCTGCAACCAGGAGGTGACTTTTTTCTGAGCGGCGATGACGGTTGAGTGACTGCGGCCACCAAAATAGTCGCCAATCTCCGAATAAGCAGCCGACGTGTAGCGTCGGGAAAGATACATGGCCAGCATCCGTGCGGTGCTGATTTGCTTGAGTCGGCTGCTCGACTTTAAATCGGACGGCTTGACACCACAAACGTCACAAACCGCCGATTCGATGTTCCGCAGCGTCGATGCTTGGGAGTTGTGCACACTAAATAAATCCTTCAATTGATCGAGGGCCACCTCCATCGTAATTCCGGAGTGGGGAGCCTCACTGGAATCGGTCGCCAACACATAGGCATACAATCGATTGAGAGCGCCCGAGATCCGTCTGTCATCTTTTGATAGCCGGGTGCAGATCATTTCCAACACATCGGCTGGGAGTTGCAATTTTCGCTCGTTACAAAATCGTCGAGCGATCTGCATTCGCCCCTCAAGTTCCGGATACCGCAATGGACAACTTAATCCAGCTGACAACCGATTTCCTAAATCCCCACCCAGTGCACAAAGTTCCAGCGGCGGGCGATCCGATGAAAGCACAACTTGCTTTCCCGCTCGCAGCAAGTTTTCCACCGTATGTTGAAATTCGTTGACCGTCGCTCGTTTACCAGCAAAAAATTGAATGTCGTCAATTACCAACATGTCCAAATCGCGAAACTTGCGACGAAACATTGGTAACCCAGTCGATCCACGCAGTGACGCCACAAACTGACTGGTAAATTCTTCAGCCGAAACCATAACGCTGCGAGTTCGCCGCAACCGCCGGCGAAAATCGTTGGCGATCGCCTCCAACAAATGGGTCTTGCCGGAACCGGTAGGGCCGTAAACCAATAAAGGAGTGAACTGTCCAGGGTATTCGAAAATCTGGTCTACCGCCGCACCGGCCAAGCGATTCTCTTTACCAAACCAAAATGTTTTCAGCCCTTTAGGAACCGGCTTGGTCGGTTCTTCTGTTGACGCCGGAGACGTTTCAGTTTGGCGAGCCCGAATGTGCCTGGCCGACGCCGCATCGCCAGCCTGAACTCCACCCGTCTTTTCGCTGCGGAGGGAGGGAGTGGCAGGAACCGAGTTGAAGACGGGAACGGAGTTGCCGCCCGAAATTTTCGAACCGTTCTGAGTGAGATCGCCGAGTTCGTTTAATGAATTGGACGGAGAATTGGACGGAGTATCGGACGGTGAATCGGACGGTGATTGGATTTGATAGACGATTTCCAAGTGGGGGCCGCAGACTTGATACGCGACTTGCTTGATCTCTTGACCGAATGTGGCTTGTAAACGATTCAAAGAAAACAGGTTTGGAGCTTGAACTCTCAACCGGGGTGGAGAATCTGCTGCCTGCTCGACGCAAATTGCATCTCGTGTACCAAACCACATTTCGAAGCGTTCGCATCCTAAGCGGTCACTTAATCGATTGGCAACGGCAATCGTTCGGTGATCTACGGTATTATTTGGTATAGCTGACATTTTGTGAGTCGACAAAGATACGTCCTGACGTTTATCGGCCCGCCCTTCAATGAGCAAATCAATCGGTATTCCAATCGAGGTATTCCGAAAGCAGGGAAAAACTCGAAGAAAAACGTTTTTGATTGACGGAAGTGCGTCCTACTTTTATTAATTCACCGCAAATACCGCGTCTTGCGGGTTGCCAGTAAATTCAATTGTTGAGAGCGTCGATTCTAAAACTGCTAGCACTTCTGTCAAATGGTCTGAGGAAGATTTTGTGAAGAAATTTTATTTTATTTCTTTTTCTGCATTGTCTTTGCTGGAAAGTCGTTATGGTCGGCTCGATCGGAAAATTTTTTGAGGACGATCGACGCCGGAAACGATGGTGGAAAAGCTGTCTGTCAATCGCATGCCCAAATCGAGGTGAAATTCGATTCTCCTGAGCTCGATTCAAACATTCATCAAACATGCATTTACCCAACGTATGGCTGACCAAAATGTCTGAAAATAGGGGAACTAGGCAAGAATGGAGATCGAAAATGGTTACCAAAAAAAACGTCACCTTGCCCAAACAGGGTAATAATGACCGAGTTGGCTGAAGTCCCCAAATCGCTATCTGGGTGAACAAAAAATTAAATTTCGGCCTTTCCCTCAAGCACAAAAAATTCTAATTTGCCGATAGAATTAACAGGATTGCACGAACCGCATGAATGAAGCCGATTAACCAGTTTTCAGGAACCAGCCATGAAGCGTATTGGAATAATTACAACTGTTTTGATGGCAGGCTATCTCGGGGTCTCGATGCAGCCGGTTAGCTGCTTTGGGCAAAATAACGCTCAGCGGGGAGCCGCTGTGGGAGGCGTTGCGGGAGCGATCTTGGGGGGCGTCGCCGGAAAACAAGATAATCGTACAACCCGAGGAGCCGTGATTGGCGGAATCGCCGGTGCCATCGCAGGGAACGTGATCGGGCACTCTCAAGACGATCGTTTGCAACGGCAATACGAATACCAACAATACCAGCAATATCAACAATCACAACAGGCTTACCAGTTGCAGCGGAGTATTTCGTTACACGACGCGATTGAAATGACGCGAAGTGGCATCAGTCCGGGGGTGATCATTAGCCAGATTAAGAATGCCGGGGTGCAGCAAGAAATCGGGGTTTCTGAGATTATCTTGTTGCATCAAAACGGCGTTTCCGAAAGCGTGATTCAGGAGATGCAACGGGCCACGATCGGCGGCCCGCCCTCGGCGCCACCCGTCGCTTTTCAACCGACGCAGCGAACGGTAATTATTCAGCCCGAACCGGTCATTTTTGAACGCGTTTATCCAAGCTACCGACCCGTAGTCGGTTTCGAGTACTACTATTCAACTCCCCACTATCGATCAAGCCGCGGTTACCATCACGGACATTTTCGTTAGCTGAAAGTTGCGAGGCGAGCCGTTGCGAAGACGACTAGTGGTCTGTGACAGCAAAAAATTAGGGTTTGTATGACGATGAATTTTTGCGATACTTGAAGAATTCAATTCCCTAGTGTCGCCAAGGAGGTCGTCATGAGTACGAAAAAGTTTATCGTTAAATTGTCAAAAAAGGAAC
>JBGTHU010000112.1:0-10652 GCA_041745975.1 Mariniblastus sp. | reverse complement strand
TTTGTATGATAGCTTGGTTTTGCTGACATTGGGAACGGGAGTGGGTGGCGGCATTATCATTAACGGTTTTTCGTTGGATGGCCAACACAGCCACGGGGCGGAGTTGGGCCATATCACGATCGATTCATCATCCACCGCCAGGCTTTGTGGATGTGGGCAATTGGGGCATCTGGAAGCTTATGCGAGTGCTTCGGCTTTCGTTGAAAGAACACTTGAACGGCTGGCCGCCGCCGAACAGACTGATGTGAAATCCGTTTTGCATCAACGACAGCAAGACGGCAAACCAATTACCGCTCGCGAAATCGCGATCGCCGCCGAAGATGGAGACTCATTGTCTCTGGAAATCATTGCTGAGACGGCGGGGTATCTGGGACGGGGGATTGCGGATTTGGCTCATGTGCTCGATCCAGCCGTGTTTATTTTGGGAGGGGGAATGGACTTTGGTGGAGCTAACTCAAGTCTAGGTCAACGGTTTCTCAAACAGACCCTGGCTGCAGCCCAAAAGCTGGTTTTCCCGGTGCTGGCCAACAATTTAAAATTAAAGTTTGCCACGCTGGGTGGCGATGCGGGTTTTATCGGTGCCGCCGGATTGGCGGAGCGTGATTTTGCTACCAGAAATAGATAGCTTTTCGTTTGCTAACCTGGGTGGCGTGCTTGCAACTTTGACAAAGCCAAAAGATTGATGATGAAGAAGATACCCTCAACACATATTCGAAACTTTTGCATCATTGCTCATATCGATCATGGCAAAAGTACGCTGGCCGATCGTATCTTGGAATATACAGGTACCGTCCAAAAACGAGAAATGTCGGAGCAATTGCTGGACGATATGGATCTGGAACGGCAACGCGGTATCACCATCAAGGCCCGCGCTGTGGCCATGCGGTATCTCCTCGATGGACAGGAATACGAACTGAACTTGATCGATACTCCGGGGCATGTCGATTTTCAATATGAAGTCTCTCGATCTCTGAACTGCTGTGAAGGCGCATTGCTGCTGGCCGATGCTTTTCAAGGAGTCGAAGCTCAAACCGTCGCCACAGGATATGCGGCGATCGAACATAACCTGGAAATCATCCCTGTGATCAACAAGATCGACTTGCAGTATCAACGCTCGGACGAAGTGGCCGAAGAGATGGAGCAAGCGTTGGGCGTCGATCTTGATAAATTATGCAGGGTGAGCGCGAAAACGGGGCTGAATATTGATGAATTGTTGCAAGCCATCGTTAAATTTATCCCCGCTCCCCAGGGAGACGAAAACGGACTGCTACAAGCGTTAGTCTTTGATTCGCATTATGATCCCTATCGTGGCGCGATCACGTATGTCCGTGTGAAGTCGGGCAAGATCAAGCGGGGTGACAAAGTCCAGTTTATCCGCGGTGGTAGCACCCATGAGGTATTGGAACTGGGACAATTTACTCCTAAACAGACTCCCCGCGATGAACTTTGCGCCGGTCAAGTCGGATATCTGGTCTGTAACATCAAAACATTGGATATGGTCCCGGTCGGTGATACGATCACCGGAATTGGAAAACAAGAGGCTCCGCCACTGCCGGGTTACCAGGAGCCGAAGCGGATGGTTTACTGCGGGCTTTATCCTTCAGACGGGCAAGATTTCACCGAACTCCGCGATGCGTTAACCAAACTTTCCATTAATGACCCCAGCTTTGATTTTATGCCCGAGTCCAGCGAAGCCTTGGGCTTCGGTTTCCGGTGCGGGTTTTTGGGAATGTTACACATGGAAGTGGTACAGCAGCGACTGGAACAAGAAGCGGATGTCGACTTGGTGCAAACCGCTCCCAACGTGACCTACAAAATTGTTACAAAAAATGGTGCTGAACTGGAGATCCATCGGCCCCAAGAGGTTCCCGATCCGGGCGATATCGAGATGTTTCTTCAACCGATTGTTCGAGTCAATGTGCTGGTGCCACAGGAGTTTGTCGGCCCAGTGATGCAGCTCTGTCAAGAACGCCGCGGAATTCAGAAAAATACGGAATACCTTTCCGCGACACGCGTCATGTTGAGTTACGATTTGCCACTGGCAGAAGTGATCTATGATATGCACGATCGACTGAAGAGTATCACTCGGGGTTATGGCACCATGGACTACGACCTACTGGGCTATGAACCAGCCGACCTAGTGCGGATGGATATCTTGGTCAATGGCAATCGAGTCGACGCACTCAGCTTGATCTGCCACCGCCAAGATGCCGACCGCCGAGGTCGTGCGATTGTCAAAAAACTCAAAGAGGAAATCGACCGGCATATGTTCGAAGTTGCCGTCCAAGCAGCCGTCGGCAGCCGGGTGATCGCTCGAGAAACCGTGCGGGCTCTGCGTAAAAACGTCACCGCCAAATGTTATGGTGGGGATATTTCGCGAAAACGAAAACTGTGGGCCAAGCAGCGTGAAGGTAAGAAACGAATGAAATCAATAGGCAGCGTGGATATCCCGCAACGCGCCTTCATGGCGATTCTGAGTACCGGCGAAGAAAAGTAAGAGCGGGTCACCGTTGCTGGCCAAAATAAGTTATCTTTGCATTCACCGCGTATCCGTTTTAACGTCAACCAAGTAGTGTTCGTCCGAATATGACTAGTTCAAAATCATTGCCCGGAATTACAGAACGTCCACACGCCGATCTGGTGCTGTACGATGGGCATTGTGTGTTTTGTACAAACAGTGTTGATTTCTTGATGCGGTTTGATCTTGGAAAACGACTGGCTGCCGTCTCAATTCATGACCCCTTAGTCGCCCAGCAGTTTGGGGATTTGTCATACGATCAATTAATGGAGCAGATGTATGTGATCCCGGCGTCGGATCGCAAACTTCGCTACGGAGGTGCTGCAGCGATTCGCTACCTCAGTCGAAAATTACCATTGTTATGGCCATTGGCCCCATTTTTACATCTGCCTTACTCGTTGCCGGTCTGGCAATTTCTCTACCGGCAAATTGCCGCCAGGCGGTATCGGATTGCCAATCGCAACCAGGATGCGTGTGATAGTGGAAGTTGCGAATTCCATTTTCAAAAACACAAGGGCAACAACCGCTGATTTAGTCGACCAAAACGGTTATGTTGATTGGATCTTGCAATGTGTCAGATCTCAAATTCCAACGCACAAGGTTTGGGTAAAAATCAGAATCCGCCGGAAACCGGATGCTTGTGCCCTTCGGATACCAGTGCGTGAGTCACGGTTCTCGCAATCTTAGGTCGGCAGGGAAAACTCATCTGGGATTTCAAGCTCCATGAACAAAATACCCAAACCATGAGTTTTTCCTTGGGCGTCGGTTTTCATGCTGGCACTGCCACCGCCGCCCAGCGAATCATGCAAGATAAAATTTAGTGCGCGCAAATTAGGAGCTTCATACCGATCGACGTCTCCTAAGCAGATTTCAGAAAAGTGCTGCTTGACTCGATCGGCAGTCAGCATTTGGCGAAGCAGCTGATAGGCCGCATCATCATACGCCACCACTCCAACATTGCTACCATCTCCTTTATCTCCCGAACGAGCGTAGGCCAATTGTGATAGTTGAACTTTCATCTGAATTTACTTTCGTACAAAAATTGTAAGCGTCCACCATATTATTGCCAAGCATCCTCCAGCCGTGAACGGCTAGGTGCACTTAATATACTGGCCACCATTATGGGCGGATTCCAGCAAGGCGTCCATGACTCGTTGAGTCTGCCATGCTACCCGGGGCCAAAATGGATCGAGCTTCCCGATCAGAACAAGCTGGGCAAAATTGCGAAACATGCTGGTTTCTTGCGAATCATGATGGCTGTCGGAAGTTTCCGCCACGCGAAACTGCTGTCGGTTTTCTCGCATCGCGAATTGGCAGCTGGAATTGTCAAACTGGGTATTGGTAACGCTGTAGGCGACTTGACGATCTCGGAAAGGGAGCGAAAAATCTGAGATCAACAACTCCCCTTGGGTACCAATGACCGAAGCCCATTGGCTCAATGCGGTTACAAAACTGCAGTAAAAGTTGCTGGAGACACCGTCCGGAAATTGCAGGCTCCCCTCGAACTCCAATGGAATGGCGTGTGGGCTGTCGTCCCTGCGACCGGAGCGCAAGATTCTTCCGCGGACTTCTAATGGCATTTGATAATTCATGGCCCATAACGCAAAACGGATATCGTACCAGCCCAAATCCCCGACCACTCCCGCCGGTTCGAGCGAGCTGTTCATGCGGATATTGTGTTTGTCAAAATCATCTCCACCGTTGAATGAGAATTGGCTGGTGATGCGCCGCAGCAAGCCTATTCTATTCGGGCTATCCAACATCTCACGCATAGTGGCCAATCGCAGGCTGTGCATGAACATGACACCATCCATGAATTGCACTTGGTGTTTTTGACAGGCATCGATCATTTCCCGCAAATCGGCAGCGGAAACCGCACACGGTTTTTCGCACATCACATGCTTGCCAGCCGCGGCAGCCTGAATCACCCATTCCTTTCTCAATCCAGTCGGCAGGGGAACATAAACCGCATCAATATCGGAACGCTCCAACAGTTGCCGGTAACCGACGACCGGTTCCGGACGGACTGGGAACGGGTGTTTTGTTTGGCAGAAATCAATAAATTCGTTTGCTCGATCTGCCGAACGACTCGCGACAGCTACCAATTCGCCGTTGCCTGAATTGTTGATGGCCAACCAGTTTTTACGGCCGATGGTTGATGAACCTAGAAAACCCCAGCGGCACTTGGTGGAACTCATAGTTAGTTATATCGAATCTAATTAAATTTTTAATGGGCCCCGACCTTCCTATAAAATTCGACGATTTCGTGAGGCGATAAATAACGGTGAACGGGTATCAAAAATATAACACGAACCTGCCCCGGCTAGAACCGGAGGTGAGCCGTCATACGGATGGCAGGGTGGAATCCCGCTGGGATGTCTTGAGTGAGTCTAAAAGTTGTCGGTAATACCACAAATTCGGGCAACTCTAACCCGATTCGTTGACAATCGCGACGCTTTATATTAGCTTCAGTGGCTCTAGGCTTTGTCAGAAAAGGGGTCAGACCCTCTCCGGCGGACGCGAAATGGAAAGAAATTTGTCAAATTCAAAGGGTCTGACCCCTTTTCTGACAAAGCCCAGGTCGGTGCCACGGGGTGACCGGACTGGCCGCATGCATCTATGATTAACACACTTTAGGTTTACATTGAGGAAAATTAAGATTATGAAAAATCGCATCATTTTGATCTTGGCAAGTTTGCTGATTTCCGGACAGGGAACACACGCAACGGCGGACTTCCTGGTCTCTGACAATTTCGGCGGCCAAATTTTGCGCTATAGTTCCACCGATGGATCATTTCTCGGATCTTTCATCTCGGATGATCCCGACGTTAACGGTGGGTTATCGGGGCCGGTGGGAATGGTACTTAATTCCAATGGTGATTTATTGGTTGCCAGTCAGGGGTCAAATCAAGTGCTGAGGTACCATGGGCGTACGGGGGAATTTCTTGGCGTCTTTGCGGAAGGGGAAATGGCCGGGCCGAGTCATTTAGGGTTTCATCCAACAACGGGCAACTTGTTGGTTTCTAATTTTGCCGGCAGCGCGATTACTGAATTTGATGCAGCGGGAAATTTGATCGGCGACTTTACTACAGGGAGTACTTTGAATGGCAGTGTTTCTTTCACATTCGGTCCCGACGGTAACCTCTATGCTGGCGACTTTAATACTGGAATCGTGAAGATTTTTGACGAAAATGGCGCCTATCAAGACGATTTTGCGACAGGTGTCACGACACCAGCCGGACTGATTTTTCTGGGAGATCAGTTGTGGGTTGCCAGCCTTTTTGCTAACCAAGTCACCCGATTCAATAGCGATGGTAGTATCGATTTTAGTTTTTCGACGAACGATCCCGACATTCCGCAAAATGACGGTACGTTCCCCAGTTTCATTCTCGAATCTCCGTTGGGAAATGACGAAATTTTGGTTGCCTTGACTGGCAGCGGCGGGGTTTATCGGTTTGGCATGGATGGGGAGAGCCGAGGAGTTTTCATGGCGGGTGGGGGTTTGGTGGTGCCGGGTCAAGTGCTTCAAATCGCACCGATTCCTGAACCGGGAGCATGGTTGCCCTTAACGTTCGCTTTGACGGGGTTGAGTCTTCGTCGCAAGCGATAGAGATCGGGATCGAGACCGGGATAGAGCGGTTGAGAATTGAGACTTGTCTAGGGATTGAAATAAGTATTGAAGTCGCCTCTGTTGTTCAGACGCGAATTGATTTTTTGGGCTGCAACGCTTTCAATTTTACAAATAATCGATTTTTTATACAGGATTGAAGCCGGTGATTGCTACCATTTCGGAAAATCGATTGTACGCTCGGCTGGCCTTTACTCTGGTTGAGTTGTTAGTGGTGATCGCGATCATCGGGGTATTGATTGGGATGTTGTTGCCAGCCATTCAAGCGGTTCGTGAAGCCGCTCGGCGGGCGCAATGTGCTAATAATCTGAGACAGATTTCATTGGCCGCAATCAACTACGAGTCGGCGATGATGCAATTTCCCGAAGGTGCCACCGCTCGCGCGTTTCCCGGAAATCCCAGCTATCCTCATAATTTTTACCGTTGGTCGGTATTGGCGCATTTGGCCCCTTATTTGGAACAAGCCAACGTTCACGATTCGATTAACTTGGATCTGCCCTTGTTTGCGCCGCCAGGATTTTCGATTGCTCCCCAGAACCGTTTGGCGGCCAACACGATGGTGCCCACATTTCTTTGCCCCAGTGATTTGATGGAGTCCGTCTCCAGTGGATTTTCGGCTGGAAAATTGGCACCGACCAATTATGCAGGCTGTGGTGGCAGCGGTGCCGGAGGTGGCACCCCCTTTGGGGATGAAGGGGCCGATGGGACTTTCTTTATCAATTCCAGGAAACGAATCAGCGAGATTCAAGACGGAACAAGCAACACCGCTTTCTTCTCCGAAAGTTTGCTGGGCACCGGCCCGGAAAATTCTAGCGACCTCAGCTTGTTGGCCAGTTCCCCCCAAACGGTTTACCGTTTTACGTTTGTGACCCCATTGACCGATGCGGCTGCCGGTGCTGCGATACTGATTAACGTCTCCAATCGTCGCGGTTTCTTATGGATAAATGGAGAATATCGCTGTACGATGTACAATCACTACTACGGGCCCAACAGCAATGTCCCCGATGTGTTCGCCGCCAGTTTCAGTGGCACTCCGGAAAAAAGATTTTCGGCCTATGGTTGGCGGGCGGCCCGCAGCAATCATCCCGGCGGGGTCAACCTGGGATTTGCAGATGGCTCACTCCGTTTTTTTAATGACTCGGTCGACATCGCGACTTGGCAAGCCTTGGCGACGATTGACGGTGGCGAGGTGATCAACTCAAATCAGTTTTAGTAACCGTTCAAGAATATTTATCGCCTCACAAAATCGGCGAATTTTGTAAGGGCGTGTGGCTCCTGACAAGACAATTCTTGGCGAACGTTAGACGTTTAGTGGTGGTTGTTTCGGCGTGAGCCTCAAGCTCCCTTTACAACCGTGAAGGGTTACCAGTTTTTAGGCGTGCGGCGGATAAAATTTTACCCCAGGAAATTAGCCGAGTCTTGGAAGGACTCGGCTATTAACGGGTACATTTTTATCTACTGGACGTCGAAACTCACCAAACTCACTATCTGAATGAGCTATCGGTTTCTGCCCGGTCTTTGAGTGGAGCCTGCATTACGAGCTTCACGAACGCGAGCTTTTCCGGTCTGCGAGGTACCGGTCAGATAGTTGTCAATTTGGGCCTCTTCGGTTACCTGTTGAAATTTATCATACATGGCCAGCCGCAGTTTTTTCTCATAGATGTTGTCGTGAATATCTTGTTTCACTGCGTCGAAATCGGCCACCACCGGCTCGGTGAAACCTAGGCAGTACATGATGACTTTGTATTGGCCGACTTGGATCGTTTTTGAGATCTCACCCGGTTTCAGACTAAAGGCTTCTTTTTCCAATTCTGGGCGTCCACCATGTTTTTGGATTGGGGGAACCTGACCAAAATTGTTTTTGGAAGCGGGCTCGATCGAGTATTGATTGGCCAATTTCCCGAAAAATTCTCGCGTGCGATTTTTGGCTGCCATCTCCCAGATCTTAGCCGCTTGCCGATCGTTGTCGGTCATGATCACCAACACTTCGGCCCGCGGACCAAAGTTGGCTTCGAATCCCTTTTGCATATCTTCGGGGGTCACCATAATATCTTGTTCGACCAATTTCTTCAGAGCCACTGAGGGCCAAACTTCATCTTCGATATAAAAATCCATCTTGTTCAAATCGCCACCGGTCGCTTCATTCAGCCAGGCATCAATATCGACTTCCCCCTGGCCACTGACGTAATACATCGATCGAGCCGCACTGACGATCTCTTCCTGAATATCGTCTTTGGCGACTTGGAGTCCATTTTTTTGCAATTCGGCTTTGAGCAGCGAGCGGTTGATTTCTGTTTTCAACATTTCCTGTCCATATCGGGCGATACATTCTTCAGCCACGTAGCGATAGGGGACTTTGGTTCCGTTGACGATCATGGCCACGCCAGGATGTTGTTGACTGAGCTGGGGATCATTCAGAACATTGACAATTTGGGCATCTCGTTGGATTTTTTCGAATAATTCAACCGCCGCATCGCCCATTTTCGAATTGGAGATTTCGGCAGCCAATCGCTCCTCGATAGCCAACTGTTGTTCTGGCGGAATCTGTTCTCCAGGAATGATTCGTTCGCAACGCAAAACAATCCACTTGTCCGCCACTTCGATCGGTTCAGAGACCTGTCCTGGCTGGAGTGAGAAGGCAATTTGCTCGAACTCGTCAAAACCTGAGAAACGCCGGATGGGTTGGAGCAAACCGCCCATCGAAGCACTGTTGGGATCGATCGAATGTTTTTTTGCCAATCGTTCGAATTCGTCGGGATTTTGTCGTACGGCGGCGATCAACTGCAACGCCAGTTCATTGTTGTCAACCACGATTTGGCGCACTTGAACCTTGCTGCCGAATTCAAACGCCATCTGTTCTTCCAGTTCGCGACGACTGACTTGGATTTGATCGGCCACCAGTGTCCGTAGTGCCAACTTATTCCAGACATAATCGTTCTTGATCCGATCGATGGTCAGATTGCGATTGGTGCTGATCACCTCCAACCAGCGTTCCGAAGTCCATCCCAATTTACGAGCTTCATTGGCGATCTCTTCGATCACGTCTTGCTCGGTGAGTACGATATTCTTTTTTTTAAGTTCCTCGTTGACTAAGAATTTGTTAACGATTTCTTGCAAGACCTCTTTGCCGAACCTCCGCATGCACTCGTCGGCAATCTGTTGTCGTGTGATCGGTTGATCATTGACGACAGCCAGCGTTTCGATCTGTCGCTGTTGGTGATCGAGTTGGGCATTGGTTTGCTGGGAAGTGGCCCGCTGCTGCGTTTGCGGCAACATAGTCGACGCAGAGATATCGACAGTTCCGGCAACGAGGACAACTCCTGTGACCAGCACCGTCAGCCAAATTCGCCGTGATGAGAATGTTGACAAAGAGCGGATTGTCTGATTTGAGCGGACTAAGGTTGAAGCGGGTTGGGCGTTCATTTCGATTCGTTCCTCCATAAACTTGGGTCAGCGGTTCGATCTCTTTTTAATGGGAGATAGATGGTTTATTGATTGAGTAAGATTTTTTCTGAAAAACACGATGATTTGGGTGCACTATAGAAATAATCGATAACTCAAGTCAAGACGAACATTTCTGCTCGCTTTTTCGGGATTTTTATTACCATTTAGACACTGATTTCCCCTCCAATTGGCTGGTATTTTCCAATCCGTCTTGAGTCAAACTGGTCATTTCAGCTAAAGTTGTTAAATTGAAGCGTTTATTCTTCCCGCTTGCCGCAGTTTGGCCCGCATCATCTGGGCGCTTCGGCATCGATTTTTTTGGTCTTTGATTCTGACCAAAAGGATTTTCAGCATCAACCTTTGATAGGCCAACCTGGCTCCACCGTTCCATCAGCTCCCACAACTCCCTCAAAAAATGGAAATCCAGTTTTACAACTCGTTGACGAACCGCTTGGAGGCTTTTAAATCGATCGAACCCGGAATTGTACGAATGTACAGTTGCGGCCCAACGGTCTATGACTTTGCTCACATCGGAAATTTTCGCTCGTTTTTGTTTGGTGATTTGCTTCGTCGGTTTCTGGAACTGACTGGATACCAAGTTCACCACGTGATGAATATCACCGATGTCGGGCACATGGTCGAGGGCGAAGCCGACAAAATGACCCAGGCCGCGTCCCGCGTCACTGAGAATAAAAAATCGGGAAAGGTACCCGAAGGTGCCATCGAGAACCCCCACGATCCCTATCAGATTGCCGACTATTACACAAATGCGTTCCTGGAAGATGCCCGACGCCTGGGCTATAAGATCTCCTATGAATATCCGCAAGCGGTTCCCAAGGCGACCCAGTACATCGATGGCATGCAAGAGATGATCCAGCGTTTGTTGGAGAAGGGGCACGCTTACATCGCCGACGATGGCGTGGTCTACTTTAGTGTTCAATCCTTTCCCGATTATGGCAAGCTCAGCGGCAATACGTTGGACAAAATTCATTCCGGGGCCGGTGGTCGTGTTTCTGAAAGTAATCAGTCACTCAAGAAACATCCTGGTGATTTCATGCTCTG
>JBGTHU010000111.1:0-7163 GCA_041745975.1 Mariniblastus sp. | reverse complement strand
GGCCGCTGCGTTTCGGCTGTCTCCGTCTTGGGGGTCGGCGTTCAAGTCCCCCGCGATGACAAACATCGCTCCCTCAGGCAATCCGCCCTGTTTTCCTTGATCGTCGTAGATGTAATCGGCTGCCGAAATGTAGTCAGCCCAAAAACGGATTTCATCATGATTACGACACCCATTACGATCCTCCGGGCCATCAAACACGGGTGGCGTTGGGTGCGAAACCAAGAAGTGAACGACGGTTCCGTCGATTTCGATAGGCAGATCCCAATGGCTTTTTGATGACAACCGAAAGACTTTCTTAATTTCAGGACTGTAGTATGAATCGTCGGTCTCGGGATCGATCGGCCAAAGGGCGCCAGGCATGTCTTTCCACAAAAAATTTTGAAACGTTCTCACTTGGTTGCGTCGGATCGGATACTTCGACAAAACCACCATGCCATACTGTCCGGGGTGCCGCCCAAATCCGAAGGCATCGTCTGCGGTTGCCAACGTGCCATCACGATTCAAGTCGAACCCCGAATCAATCCCCGTGTTACTGGGGGCAAAAAAGACGTAAGGGTACTCGATGGGTAGTTGCCGGTTTTGAGATTGTTGAAGATTGTTTGCTTGAAACAGCCGGATACTTTCTCCCCGTTCATCAAAATCAAATTCATTCAGCAACAGCACCTCCGGGCGAACACGCTGGATCGTTTCAGCCACCAGGCGAGGCTGAACGGAATCCCCGGTAGCTAATTCACGCATCAAGTCGCCGGATTTCTCACGATATAGCGAAGCATTGAACGTAGCAAAACGGATTGGCGGTCGATCTGAACTGAAGGCCATAGTCTCGGAGTCGCCATCCGAAAGTTTAGAACCCGGTGATTGCCGATCGATATTGCGATCAGTTCCCACGGGGGTGCCATCACAACCTATCATGCCAACCACCAGCAAGAAGAAGTAACCGGCAACGAAGTTTCGCTTATTGCTCATAGCTAAGAATATGACTTTCTATTTTACGGACACCCGATGTGGACGGTTTCGATTCGTCCCAGATACCGCCCCGCATCGGGATGGGTAAACCCTTGTTTCCGATCAACAAAGGTGCAAGTAATATCTGCCATGACGGCCACGGGATCAATCACTCCTGTATCGCAATCCATTCCGGTCGGCAAATCGACGGCCAGTCGCCTTGCGGATGCTTGGTTGATCGCCCGGACCCAGGGAACCAGCGATTGCCGTAGCGGTCCGTTGGATCCCGTACCCAGAATTGCATCGACGATCCAGGTTGTCAATACTCCGATAGCCGTTGTAAGCAGAGATGCGATATCCAAACATTCCTGGTTCAAGGTATCGTCCTGCCGGCAAAATACAATTTCGATGGGCAAACGTTGAACGATTTGCCAATTGATAGCTGCGTCTCCGCGGTATTGTTGAGGATTGGCTAACAAAATAATCTTGACCGGGACTTTTGCCAAATGAAGGTGCCGAGCGATTACGAAGCCGTCGCCACCGTTGTTTCCTGGTCCACAACAAATGACCACGCCATGATGAGGCACTATTTGAAGAAGCGTCGGTACTTTTGCCCGCGAGGGGGCATATTTCGTCTCACCGGGCGAGTATTTTTCTTTTTCCGATTCCGCGACTTCCCGCAACAAAATTTCCGCACAACCTCGCCCGGCATTTTCCATCAAAATAATGCTGGGAATTTTTAATTCATCGATAGCGTTTCGATCGATTTGCCGAGCCTGTTCGCGAGTCAACATAATAGGAAAGAGCGAGGGTAAAAAATCCTAGTTTTTAAATGATGCCATCTTGTAAACGTCCGGCCATCGAGGGCTGTCAAGCGGTAAATGAAAAGGTAACCGCTCCATGAGAATCTGGCACAAAAAAAGACTCGGCACCAGGGCCGAGCCAGTTTATAACATAAATTTTCTGGATTGTCTTTCGTCGAAGATAGAAATACATATTCCAGTTTTCGAATTCATTCAAAAATTGAAACGACGTCTCCGACGCAACACTAAGCCTCCCAAAATGCCAGAAAATAACAGCATGTTCGAAGGCTCTGGAATTGCCGTGGCATTCACCAAGGCATTTCCCGCAAATACGCCTGTCAACGCAGAATTTCCCAACAAAGCCGCCAACTCGAAGGAAATCAGTAAATTCGCGTTGATTGATAAACTGTCCAATTGGGCTTCAACGTTGCTGGGGTTTTCCAGATCAAATAAAATCTCCTCAATTCCAACGGTGCTGGTGACAAAAAAGCCACTTAGATCACCGCCGGCTCTGTCGTTGTCATAGCCAATGGTAAGATTGCCGACTTGAACCGGGTCCGGGTCGCCATCAACGTCAAAAATTATCGATCCAGAGTGTTCGAACGTTCCGCTAAAAGGTGCCAACGATCCCGCGGTGTAACTGAAAGTAGTCGGCAGGTTGCCGTTGCGAGGATTGATTGCGAAA
Organism: Mariniblastus sp.; assembly: GCA_041745975.1. Taxonomy (GTDB): domain Bacteria; phylum Planctomycetota; class Planctomycetia; order Pirellulales; family Pirellulaceae; genus Mariniblastus. The sequence continues at coordinate 4,730 of JBGTHU010000111.1, read as the reverse complement.
GCGACGGAGCCATCTCCCAAATCGCTTGAAACACCGCCGATTACTTGTGTAATCGTCAATCCAACCAAGGAGAGAGTGTCAGAACTCAACAAAATGCTGGTCTTACCGCCTTCTACCAGTCGTTGAGCGCAACTGTGCTCAATGAAGGTTGCCGAAAATGCGATAACTGTTGCCAAAAAAACAAAAAGTCGTTTCATGTGGTGCCTCCATCTATCAAAAAAACTTGCTGTGAAAAACAAAGAACAAACGCCGAACTTTGCAAGTCTTAATTTTAGTCAAAAATCACCGCTAACATGTTACCTAAACAAAAAATTCACAATCGTTTTTCCAATGTAGCAGAGAGAAAATTAGCGATTAACAAGAAAAGGCTCGACAAAATGCCGAGCCTATAAAAGAATGCAAACTTGAGGAAAAAGTCAATTAACGACGTCTGCGCGACAGCAATCCAACAATCATTCCTGACAGCACCAGTGTTGTGGATGGTTCTGGAATCGCGGTCGCACTCACAAGTGCATCTCCTACATCAGCCCCTGCCAGACTTGCGTTGCCCAGGACGCTGGCCAATTCGGCGGAGACGAGCAAATTCGCCGTAATCAACAGGTTATCCACCCCCGCGTCAAGACTGCTCGGATTCTCAATGTCGAATAGGGTCGCAGCCAAACCGACCGTACTGGCTACGAAAAAGCCACTGCGGCTCTCTCCGACGCGATCTGCGTCAAATCCAATGGTAAAGTTTCCGACTTCCAACGTTTCATCGGGCTCGTTAAAAAACACGGATCCGGTGTGCTCAATTGTGCCGCTGAACGGGGCCAATGAACCGGCGGTGTAAATGAAAGAGGTGGGCAAACTACCATTGCGAGGGTTGATCGCGAAACCGACGGAACCATCGCCCAAATCACCGGGCAATACATCGCCGGAAACACTGGTTAAATTCAGACCAACCGAAGAAAGGGTCGCCGTGTCCAACAACACGCTTGTCTTTCCGCCATTTACCAGCCGTTGGCCGTTGGCATTCGCGACGAAACCACCCATCAACAAGGCGGTAGCAACTGATAAAGCAAACAATCGTTTCATAAATGACTCCTGTTCAAAAAATCTAAGATGAAGGCCCACGTAGGGCTTAAGACGATTTTATATTTTCCGCTGCAAGTACTTCACTGCAACCTTTAAAATCAACAAAATCCCCCCAAACATTCAAAATTAACACAAGGTGAACGTTTTGGTCGTTTGATCTTGCCGGATTTAGAATGAATGACAGGGCATGTGGTAGATAAGGATCTGTCCGATGGTAAAATCCCGATTTTGGCGGTCGGACGCGGGGCGTCCGGTGGCAAAGAGACAGCAGTGCTTGCGCCCTCCCTGTCACTAATATTCCTCGCGAATGCAACCCGATGATCAGCCATTGTCTCGACAGGCCAACCTCAAACTGGCCTCTCGGATCGTGAACAGTGGCCTAGAAACAATGCCTGATACAAAAAATAATTCACCGCACCGCGGGGAGAGGCTGGCCGGGTTCCACGGGAGGTTGGAAGTTGTCAAAACGGCGACTGCAACGGTCTTGAAATTCCGCTAATGTCGTTTCCAAGTCGTTTGCATCGGGAAAGAGACCTGCAACGGTTCGCTCGAGCAAACCGACGGCGACGTCGAACAGTCGATAATCGGGTTCCAAGAACGACCGAATGTACTCTCGTTCTGCGTCACTGATTTCAGCGTCTTTCTTAGATTCGTTGGCGCGGACATAGGAAAGGTCGACAAATGTGTCCGGGAACATTCTCTCCAAACAAATGCAAGACTCATCAAATCGCTCGATCGGAAACAGGAACGCTTGGCCGGTCGCCACTGCAGATTGAATTACATCCATCGCTTCAAACGAGCGTCCCCCATTGAGGAAATAAATTTGGCTGTTGGTTTGCGGATGGCATTCTTTTCTCACCAGTTCCGCTTCGGCAAACTCCAGAAACGAAACGCGTTGGGCCAGGCAGTTGACTTCTTCAAAGTGGCGATGGAAAAAGTATCGAGAGATAAAGCGTTCGACGGGGTCGCGCACATAGCAGATCGCTCTCACCGTGGCATCCTGATGAGGGTAGGGCAAGTCCAGCGACAGCTTGTGATCGCTGAAACATTCCACCCAAGGATGGCACCTGACGATCTCGCTCACTTCGTCACAAGTATATTGCTTCACTTCCAACAAGGAGGTGGAATTGTAATACCCAGAACCAAAATTTCGATTCATTAAATGTCTCAATGTCGACCCCCCCGCCTTCGGGACATGGACATGTAACCAAACCTCTCTTTTTTCCCGTTCGATAGTCATTTTAGATCGTATTTCTGTTTTGGTTATTGGCAGTATTGGATTGCATGGGAAAGCGAAACCGAAAGCCGGGGTTAAAGCCGAGGTAAACGCCGGGGTGAAAGCCGGCGGTTGAGTTAGCGGTTTAACCGGTGGAACCGTTGCGGTTTTGCAACTAAGAATAAATGATCTGCGTTTTTTTGACCAGCCGTCGTCATATCGACTTTTTTTGTGTATTCTGATGATTGACGCGACAAAAAGTGGCTTCATATTCTAGGCGGCGCGTTTGCCCAATTTTTTTTAAGTCGAGCGGCGAAAAACATTCCGGGCGATTCGCGTTGCACCGCTGCGGATCGGGCCGTTCGCGCCGCGCCGCTGCCGAAATGTGCGGTAGACCGATTGAGTCTTAAGATTGAGTCTTAGTTATGAATTTGATTTAAATGTAATCCTCTGAAGGCCAACCCTATGTCTCCAACTGACGTAAGTTCATCCATTCCCACTCGATCAATCGACAACCCTTACCACGGCACGTTGCCCTCACAAGCGGTCAAATTGGCGGCTGACATCTTGCAAGCCTCCCGCTTACGCGCGACGCGGGTGGACCGTCAGCGAGCCGAGTTGATGGCTCGGATGATGGATGATCCCGCGGGAAAGAAGTTTACCATCGCGATGGCCGATCAAGTCTTAAGGATCAAGAATCCAGTGCGCGCCGCCCGTCGAATGAACTCGCTGGTTGAACATTATGGAGTACCACAATATTTTTCAAACACGGACCGGTTGGCTGTTCGTTTAGGGAATAAAATGGCCGGATTGCTTCCCCGATTGATTATCCCCCAAGTCAAATCGAAAGTGCGGCGTGATTCCAAACACGTGATCATTTCCGCCGAAGATCAAGAGTTCCAAAAATACTTGGCGATGCGTCGATCGACTTCGGTGCGGATTAACTTCAATCAATTGGGTGAGGCGGTGTTGGGTAATCACGAGGCCGACCGCCGTTTGCATGACAATATCCAGCGGCTGCTGAATCGGGGGATCGATTATATCTCGGTTAAATTATCAGCCGTGTTCAGCCAGATCAACTTGGTAGGCTACGATCAAACGATGGAAGCGATCAAGCCTCGCTTGCGAGAACTTTACCGTGCCGCGATCAAGGGATCCGCCACCAGCAGCACGGGCAAGCCTAAATTCGTCAACTTGGATATGGAAGAGTATCGCGACTTGCAATTGACCGTTGACGTGTTCAAGTCCGTTTTGGAAGAACCGGAATTCGAGTCGTTGGCTGCCGGGATCGTGCTGCAGGCCTACTTGCCGGACTCTTTCGAGGTGCAAAAGTCATTGACCGCCTGGGCGCTGGAACGTTTTCATCGAACGGGCGCCGAAATCAAAATCCGGTTGGTCAAAGGGGCCAATTTGGCAATGGAGCAGGTGGAAGCATCGCTGCGAGATTGGGAACAAGCCCCTTATCAGTCCAAGCTGCAAGTCGATGCCAACTTCAAACGGATGCTGGAATTCGCCACTCGACCTGAAAATGCGCTGGCGGTGAAACTGGGCGTCGGCAGCCACAATTTGTTCGACATCGCCTGTGCGATTTTATTGCGAGACCAGCGTGGCATCTCGGATCGCGTCGAGTTTGAAATGTTGGAAGGGATGGCCAATGCCCAAGCCTTGGTAATTCGTGAAAAAACCGGCGATTGTTTGGTCTATGCACCCGTGGTGCTGGATGCAGAATTTGAATCCGCCGTTGCCTACCTGGTCAGACGATTAGACGAAAACACCGCCCCCGGTAGTTTCCTGGGTGATCTGTTTTCTCTGAAGGAAGGGTCCCCGGCCTGGAAACGGCAGCAAGATGCGTTTCTACACGCTTGCCAATTGGCCGCTGATCCCGATCTGATGTCCGGTTCCAATCGGCACCAATGTCGTTTGACCGAATCCATTGAGCTGATGGAGGGCGAATTTCATAATGTGGCGGATACCGATTTCTCGCTCCCCGCCAACCGGCAATGGGCTGGCGAGATTTTTCAACGCTGGGAACAGATACAACTCGAACCGATTCCGCTGCAGATTGCCGGAGAATTCTTGCACCCGAATCAATCGGGAATTGGCAAAGACCCCTCGCGGCCCGGTTTAGAGCCATATCGGTTTGCTCAAGCCGATGCCGAACATGTAGAACGGGCATTGCAAGTTGCCCATCAAGCTTACCATGCTTGGGGCGCAACCGGAGTCCCACACCGATCGCAAATTCTTAAACGAGCCGCAACGGTACTTGCCCGCCAGCGTGGCGAGACGATCGGTTCGATGATGGTGGATGCTGGAAAAAATGTTGTCCAAGCGGATGTGGAAGTCAGCGAGGCGATCGATTTTGCCAACTACTACGCCCGCGGTCTCGATGATGCTGGTTGGCATGACGGAACGGTTCATCAAGCACTTGGTGTTGTGGTGG
>JBGTHU010000110.1:0-3484 GCA_041745975.1 Mariniblastus sp. | reverse complement strand
AATGGGACACAGGCCTGTCTTGCTTCGCACAATCAACTAATGGTGTCTGTCAATTTAGGCTCTCATGGGTTGGGACGCCATCTCATTTAGTTTCACATCTGGACTCCATTCCTCTTGTCTTGCTAAAATCCAAGTCAACCTCGCTGACAATCGGCAGATGATCGGAAGCAAAAGGTTCTGAGATCATTCGTGAAGCTAAAACTGTCCAACTCACCAATGATTCGGTCGTGGACGAAAGTGCCGGGTTCGAAGGTTCGATAAAGAGGCGCGGAAACAACGTGATGTAATCCAGCCGCTTGCTGAGGCGATCGGACCGAAAGGTTGCTCCCGTATCGTCCGCCACGATCCCCGATTGGCGGAATAGGTCCAACGTTCGCGATTCGGGCTCGTCATTGTAATCACCCAATACGATCACTGGCTCCGGATAGCTGCCAATGACTTTCAATAGCTCGGTCGCTTGAGCAAATCGAGCGGTGTCGTCTCCGATCCAATCAAAATGCACCGAAATCGCGATCACACGCTGGCCGTCGGGCAACTGAACTTTGATCGCCACCGCAGCACGAGGTTCACGGCCTTCAGGCAGCGGAATCGTCCAGCTATCGACGACCGGCAGCCTGCTCAAAATCGCGATTCCATATTGTCCCCCCTGGAACTCCATAAAGGGAGCAAACGCCGGGTACATCTGCAGTTGCTGGCCCAAAGCGACCACCTGATTGACGCCGCCGCTGCGATCGGCACGAAAATCGACCTCCTGCAGGGCAATGATGTCAGCATCCAAGCGAGAGAGGACGTCGCCGGTCCGACTCAAGTTGACTTGGTTGTCCATCCCACGCCCGTGGCGAATGTTATAGCTGACTAAGGTCAGCCGATTCGTCTGCCGAGTGTTGCGTTCCGTGTCAGACTCTCTTGGTGATCCACCCCCCTCGCCCCGGCTGCGTTCTTCCATACGATGGGTCTCTTGATGCCGGTTGGACTCGTGATCCTTCGCCGCATCGGATTGTTGGTCGAACTGATCAGTCGCTTGCTGCTGTCGCACGGTTGGCCGCGACGCCTTCTTTCCCGTGACATCCGTTGCCGTGGTACCTGTATCCGTCCAGCGAAAATCAGTCACGACAGCAGCGTGATCGGAAGGAAATAATTGATTGCCATCCTCGTTGATGCGGATCGCTTGTTCCACCAATAACTGATGGCCTCGGTAATAGATGAAGTCAATCCGGTCTTGCTCTTGTTCAGGGAAACGAGGGGTCCAGGTACTGTCGTTGGCTCGATTGACGACGGGATTCGCAATCCGATAGCTATCCAAAAAACCGGCATCAAAGGCGATGTGACTGGTCGCCAATCGACGACAACTTTGTATTGATCGACATTGGCAGCCGTGTAGTCGAGATGTGACATCGAGTTATAGTCTCCCGCCAGTATCACCGGAATGTCGTTGTAACCTTTTTCGGCCAACTGATCATCGATCTCAGCGATGATCGTCTTCAGATCGTCAACCGAGGCGGCACAAGCCGCCAACATCGATTGGGGATCAGCCGTGTTTCTTGTTCCCGGTTCCCAAATTTCACCGCTGTACGGGAGCCAAATGGAATAGAAAGCGATTTTCCGCTGATTGGGGAACTGCACAATCGCGCCGACGCACTTGAACGGTTCAAAAACCGAAACATCTTCGATGATCGGAAACCGACTCAAGATCGATACGTTGGTCCCTCGCTGAAGAAAATTGAAGCCAGTGGCATTGGCCAATATCTCTCCTGATCCATAGGTTTCTTGCAGAGCCACCAAATCAGCACCGCTGCGCTGAATCAAATTCGCCACCTGCAGCGGCCCCGCCTGCTCTCCATTCTCCCGCCCCCCATGCCAGATATTCCAGGCCATCACTTTAACTTGATTGGGATTTCGGTGGAGAGTCGAGGTATCGTCGCAGACTTGCCCATCGACCGCTACTGCGGCGATTGCACCGACAATCAGCGTCAACAACCAAAAAACACACGGCAAAAAAATAGGTTTCAGCAAGATTAATTCAGGAATTGCCCAAACCGTACGGTTGCAAGGCGTAATTAAGAGGTCATTTTTCATCGATGACTTTCTGCAAATTGAACTATCACCGCTTCCAATCTCATCCGATGAGGGGGGATAGTCTGCGTTGTTTACAATACGTTACCATTCACGGGTATTTGTCGCCTCACCGAATCGGCGAATCTTGTAGGGAGGTCGAGGCTGCTGCCGAAACAATTCTATACCACATTTTAAAGTCGTTCTAGTTTCACCATCCCAGCCTCAACCTGGGATGGTGAATCGGTGTTAAACCGCAAAAAAATGTGTTTCGGTTTCAAGGCAGGTGAAGCCGCCCCTGCCGGTTTATCCGGCAGGATGGCAAGTTTGACCAACTAGTAGGGATACCGCTGAGGCAACCGCCAACTTCTCGCCCCTGCCAGTTTATCTGGCAGGACGAAAAGTTTGGTTGTCAGCCACCGGATAAACCTGATTTAGCCGTTCAAAACTTTCGCCCCTGCCAGCGAGCTGGCAGGGGGCGGTCAGACGAACAACCAATAACAAGTGTTTCTAATTCGTCAAACTTTCGCTCCTGCCAGCAAGCTGGCAGGGGGCAGGCAGTGATCAGTTGAACCATTACAAAACTTTTTAGCTCCTTTGTTTTCCAGCGGGAAGTTTTAAAGACTGTAACAGTCTTTTGAGTTCAAAACTGCCAAAACAGCGCAGCTTGCCACCGTTTCACCATCCCGGCCTCAACCTCACTTCCTCTCGCTGAGATGCAACCTAAATTCTAACCATTTTTTTGTCAACAAGGGGTGAATGGGTAGATGGGACATGCTAAAGAGCCACCCAATTTGCACTACGCTAGCACGACAGCACCTCGGATATCCCCAAAAAAATCATCTTTCACTGACGCTTACTTTCCGCTATTGTCATCACGATTTTTAATAATTCGTGAATCTCGGATTTAATAAAAATTCGTCTTTCTGAAAACCGAAACCAGGACTCCAACGATTTTGCCAGCTCTATGAAAACAAGACAAATCAGTGTGTGTCAAACAAGTATCCGGCTGCCTGCAAATCGATTTTGGATGTTGTCTACCATGCTTGCGGTAGTTTGCTTGGTCGCTGCCGGATGTGCCAGTTTTCCAGGTGCAGGATGGAGCAACAGTGACCGAATGACGACGACTCAAGAAACATCTCAGGGTGCTTTTCGAGTTGAATTCACCAGCTTGTTTGGTCGGGCATCGTACTATGATGGCCAGATTGATGGGCCGATTACCGTTCAAACGGCACTCGAGCGATCAGGAGCCACCAAAAAGTATCGCAACATGGAAATCGCAGTCTTAAGGGTGACCGAAGATACGCAGCGTCCACTGCGTATGGTTGTCGATTATCTTCCAGGAAAAAAGATGGTTCGACCGGAGCAGGACTACGCACTTCTCAATGGCGATCGCATCACTGTCTCCCCCTCGTCTAATAATCTTTTAGAC
>JBGTHU010000109.1:0-6978 GCA_041745975.1 Mariniblastus sp. | reverse complement strand
TCGGTCGATTGAAACCAATTACCAAATGTTCCGCAGCGGCCAAATGGTAAACTCCCAAACGTTGATATCGAAGCTGTTAAATCAAATCTTTGAACAAGACCAAGAGCAAGATGCTCCACAACAGCGCGAGCAAAAAGTCGATGGTTCCAAGCTTCCCGAAAACTTTGAAATTCATGTCGCTCCCTTTCTGGGCCCTGCAGGCTGGGTAACTGAAGCCGAAGATGACGGATGGCGAATCACAGGATGTACACTTGCCAAATAGACGCGGCGATGGAGTCTCGCCAGGATCCGCTTGCCAATAGACGGCACCCCCCATTCCACCAAGATTGGTTGGACTTCCCTTAATTGATCATCCATTGACGGGATATCAGTGTTAACTTCCCCCAAAATGGCCTTGCTCGATCCGCTCGACGACGCACGTCCTCCAACAACACTTCAGCCGATGGGGGGACGATCGATTTGAAGTCTCGTCCGTAGCCATGACGCACCGAAATTTCTTGATTGAAATCGACATAATTCGGGGATAACCAAATCGTCATGGAAGGAAGCCCGTTATTGATTCGAAATTGATTCCCACTTGAGAAACTGGCCCTGATATTGAGACTGTCAACACCCGTTTTGTTTCGATCTTCAGGCCAAAGCGTTTTTTCGGTTGGGAACGCCTGAGAATCCAATTCCAAAAACCAAAAATAGTTGTCCCAGGGTCTCAAGCTGCGGCATTCGATAGCAAAACCACTTTGATCAGGCCAACGTCGACGATGAGCGATCATCCATTTGAAGGCATCGGGAACTGCCTCCAAAAATAGATCGTCGGATCGACCCCAATACTGAATCAAAGTGTTGTCCAAATAATCAATCGTGGCAACCCAATGACTCCACAAATCCTGATTGGCAACCACAGTCGAATCTCGTTGACCCGCAATCGACAAAACCGGCAGATTGACGTTCTTGTTGTTTCGATAGCGATAAGCATAAGGGCCAAAACGACCCGCAACACCGATTACACCTGCCCAGTGTTCCGGATGCGAAATCCCGATGTCATAAGCAGCATCGCCTCCCGTACCATGGCCTGAAATATAAACTCGATCGGAATCGATAGAGAACTTCCTCAACGCTTGGCGGAGTGCCGCAAGTACCACGTAGTGTTCTATCGCTGAATAGCGATAGTCGGTCTGGCCAGGGAAACGCCAATCAACGGCCATCACTACAAAACCATTTCGAGACGCATGTCCAACTCGTTGATTCAGCCGCGGAGAGAACGAACCACACCAGATATTCAGACTCTGTTCAAGCGTCTGAGCCCATCCCGGTAGCGTAACAAGCAACGGGTAACGTCGGTAAGGTGAATAACCGACCGGAAGATGAACCTGACAGGTAAATTCCACCGGTGGAAACTCCTGGTATGCTCGGGGTTGGTCGACTGATACCTTAAACTCGATCGGTTCAGAACCATTGTAGTTGTCCAAGTCGGGTGGATCGATGGGATTCATTTGTTGAATCAGGGGTGTCAGTTGCCTCACGTTGCCCGTTTCAAACTCTTCGATTTGACGGAGTATCTCTTTTCTGCTGGTGATGTCAGAGGTGGTTAAATATTTTCGCACCAGCGTCCTCAAGGGAAACAGTTCTTGAGCAACCGCCAGATTCTCAATGGCAAAATTGCTTCCCAGCAACCAGCCGCTGATCATCAAGGCCAGCTTCTGTTCATTTGACGTCAGATCGTCATTGGCCAATCTAACAAAGGCATCAAGCCGCGAGACATTGTAGTCATTGAGCTCAGCGTTCAATTCTGTTTGAAAGGCTTCCACCGACTCCTGCATCGCCGGTTCCGCCGTGACGACTTGGGATGAAATGTTCGAAATCTGTTCCAGTAATTCGGCTAACGAATTCTCCGTATTTTTGAATTCGGATTCAAGCGCAGCAAATTCAGCCAAAATCTCGTTCGCCAAGTTTTCCTTGTTAAATGTTTGAGCTAATGCGAAAGCAGTCTTCCGTTGCCCCGCATCTTGACGCAACCGAATTTCCCGCAACACCTCTCGAGCTTCAAATTGTCTGATCTGAATCAGATCCTCATTCATCCGAGCTTCAAGTTCGGGAAATTTTCGTTTGATAAATCCAATTTCTGCACGAGCATCGGCATAACGTCCAGCTTGCAAAAAAAAGTCAGCAATCCGGATGTAGTCGATAGGGCTTTCTGGATTTTGAATTTCATTTCGCAAAACATTTCTTAATACTTCAGTCGGAAGCGTATTCGTTCCGATTCGCATCGTCCAGCGAAATGTCTTTTCATTGCTGGCCAGATTCAATATCCCCAACTCGCAATATCTGGGGGAAATCAGCGTAATTCCTTGAACATACACCGAATCACCCGAGCTGCCGGGCACGACAATTTCCCGATGCCCTTTTTCGTTGAACGGTCCCGCTCTTTTAATTCCGGGGAACGCTGGAGGTCTCTCGTTTACGTTTTGAAAAATCGGTATCTCAATTTCATTTCGCTCCGAAAAACCGACTGTGTTAACTCGGCGTCGGCCCACATATATCTCGCGCAAACCATCATAGATTCGATCAATTTGGGAAGTTCCATGATCCGCAAAGACTGACTTTCCCGCTTGAATCTTGTCTGCCGCACTCAACTCGCCTTCATATTGAAGGCCAGTATTCATCGTGAGAATTTGAGTTTGTCGTTGTGCCCAGACATTGGAATCCGTTTTCTGTCCGGGAATATTAGCGATGACTCCCAACGATATCAGTACCCAGATCAAAAAGAATCTGAAATCATGGAAATTTCGTATGTACATTTCAACTGAAGGTCAAAAAGGTTTGGGGGATCTGCTTTTCCGTCCACTCTGGTTCGAGTATCAAATCAGAATTATCAATGCGATATTTAATCTTAGCAAGAATGCCAGAAAGGGGAAATCGTGATTCCCCGACTTTTTCTCCCCAGCCAAAAACAATCGGCCCGAATTCCAACATATCAACACAATCTGAACAGTGTGACGCAGAGTGAAGCAAGGTGAAAAGATGAATGTTAAACAACTGGTCCCTATGGGTTTAGACTCCCGGTTTGAGCCTACCATCGATTTCGCAGAGCCGCGGGGAACATTCGCTCAACATTGGGATTAACGATCATCGACCGCGAACATCACTTCTTCATCGCTCAGATTGGCCGAAAATCCTCTTCCTGAGCGAGTCTCACCCGAACAGGGTAAAGGACTTCCGGAGATCTGAGCTGGCAAGTAGAAAACCGACTTGACGGAATTGGCATCATTGTCTGATGCGGTTACGCTTTGGGAGTCGGAATCGAGATCGGCTTCATCACTTAGGAGGGTCATCGGCCGAGGATTTTGATTTATCTCTTGGTCATACCAGTCGAGTTGCCCCAGCAAAAATAATCGCTCGGATGAATTGGAGCAAGTTTCATTATTAACCGCATCAATGGTGCCGTCGGCGGTTGGATGCCTCCCTGTTGAACGCTGTGATGGCGATTCCGATCCGCGTAACTCCGTTGTCGCCAATAAAATTCCGGCTGGAGATTGACTGCTGGATTTGGCTTGGGGAGAGACAATCAAATGAGCCGCATGTGCCGCGCGAGTCAATGCAACATACATCACGCAAAGCGACTCCCGGATACCTTTTCTCAGATCCGCATCGAAAATCTCATTCAGCCAAACTGGGAAGTAACCGCGGTGAGGTTTGCTGATGTAACGTGTGATCAGATCGATCGGAGCGGTCGGGTGTTCTCGACCGGTTACCACCACCGGTTGAGAACTGTTCCATCCCTGGGAACTCTCGGGAATAGGAAAAACCACGACATCAAATTCCAATCCTTTGGCTTTGTGGATCGTCATCACACGAATCTGAGCCGCACTCGGGTCAGCCACACGAACCTCATCCCGTACAAATTGAGCAAATCGACCTGGCCGAAGTTGCCAGGGGTCATAACGAGTCGAATCCTGATTGGTGGGTGATGCCGACCAGGCGACTTTAATCAATTGATGCAACCGATTTGATTCGTGGAGTGTACAATGGGGAATGAGTTGATTGGCCAGTTGCTCGATCACTAAACCGTACCCCCATGAATCCAATTTTCGTCGCAGTTCCTCGGCTGCGATGTGGACCTGAGTGATGGCTTGAGCTTGATTCAATTGAGACTCTTGCGGGATTAACCCCAAGCAAGTCGCCAAGGGACTGTGCGACAAGTGAAATCGCGCCAAACTGTCCCCCGGTTGGTCGGCTAATTGGAGCGCTGATAGGATTAAATCGACGGCGGCTGAATCAGTGAGCGGAACACCCCCTTCTTCACTCGCCTTGATCCCCACCTGTTGCATCAGGGCAATTAAGCGACTGACCTGTGCATTCGTTCGGACGATCAAACCGATTGATTTATCTGGCGGAAGCTCGTTAACTAACTGTTGAATACGGTATACCGTTTGAAGGTCGACACAATCACTGTCACTTGGCATTTCCATCTCCAGCGCAGTCAGCAAGGGAGCGATCGACTCAACGGTCGCTCGTTCAATCGTTACGCAGCCGCTCAATTCGTTTCGAACTGTCGAATGAGTTTCGAACCAATTGCCCCATTCTCGAATCCCAGCAGTCACTACGGCGTTGTCGCATTGATAGACATCCAGATTACCAAAGACTTGGTTGACAAAATCGATAATCGGTTCACTACTGCGAAAACTCTGGGCCCGATTCGCAGTCTCCAGTCCCGGCAGGGTCTCCTGCACTAAATCAAAAATCTCCGCCACACCACCACGCCAACCATAAATCGCCTGTTTCATATCTCCCACGCAAAAAAACGATGACTTGTCAGTGGCGTTGTTGGTAATTCGCAGAGCAAAGGGGAGCAATATTTCCCATTGAGCGAGGGATGTGTCTTGGAATTCATCCAGCAACAAATGGTGAATCTGAGCGTCAAGTCGATAGTTGCATTGCTGAAAATCCCAAGATTTTACTAGCTCTTTTAGTCGATGGGTGATATCATCAAATCGCAATTCCCCCATTTGATTTTGCAGTTGATGCAAATGGAAATCATATTTCGTCAAAAGATCTCGCGTGGCATGGTTTTGATGGATGATCATCTTACGCAACCAGGCGTATAGATGATCGATCATCCGATGGAATAATCCAAGCATTGGTTGCTCAAGCGGTTTGCGAAAATAGGTCGGGTTGCCTGCGAGTGTCGCTTGCAATACCGTCTCTTTCGCCAGTGTATCCCAATCATCTTGGGAAATCAGCCGGATCATTTTGTCGCGCAAGTTGATCAGTGATTTCCCCTTTAAATCGAGTTCAGCTAACTGTTGCTGAAGTTCGATAGTCGATTGTTCCGTCAACATCGAACCTGATGAGGGGATTTTATCCCACGCATCCGGTGTCGCCTCTCGGTAGTCTTGATAGATGTTATCAACGGTGTTGCGGACCACGGCAGCAATCCGACGAGTGATCTCCCCTTTGGTCAATAGGTGCAACAAATCCAGTATATTGTCATCCTGTAAAACGCGAGCAATTGCTTGATCGGTTAAACGGTTACGCTGTTGCTGGGTGACGATCTGCCAGGCGGGAGGTAGCCCCAACTCCAGACTAAAGATACTGGCGATCCGATTGAAGAAACTGTCCAGTGTTCCAATCTCCAAACGATGCAGATTTTTCAACAAGCCCTGTAATACCTGTTGCACCGCTGGTTGGTCAACCTGCATCTGAATTTCCTCCGCCAATTTAGCTGCCGCACCGGAATCAAGCGCTGCTTTTGCCAATCGAGAAACGATGCGATCCAGAATTTCCCCGGCTCCTTTTTTGGTGAAGGTGGATGCTAGGATCGTCTGAACTTCGTCACCATGAAACAACAATTGCAGGTAACGGCTGGAAAGTGCAAATGTTTTCCCGGTGCCAGCAGATGCACGAATGACGGTATTGGCAAGGCCGGAACTCATTGTTGTCGCAAGTAAAATTTCACCATGAAAGTTTAGCAAAAAACGGTGGCAGCTCATGAATGCAGCCAGACCCAAAACGGTGGTTGTTACGTCCGTGAGACTGTTTTAATGGCCCAGTACAACCAAAGTAATGCCGATTCGAAATTGCGATACGCAGCGCGATGGCAATTTACCCCCCTCTGTCATCCCGTTGAGCGTTTTCGAATTTAATATCTTTCGATAAGTTTACCAGATAAATTCGAAATAAGGATCTGGGGGGAAAGCAGTTTACACGCGGTTCATGCGATGGAAGCGACTTGGCTTAAAGAAGAGTCTGTCTAGTTTCCCGCCATCTGCCCGCCCCAAGGCACTGGCCGTGAGCAGTTCGCAGGTGTCTAACACCCAATATTCGAACCGCCAAGACGAATTAAAACGAAAAATGCCGACAACCCACTTACGCGGCTCGCTGATCAGATTCGGCCTGCAAATCGGATGTTCGACGAAATAGGCTCTCGGCTTGTTCCTGCCAACAATCCCGTTCAATCCGATCTTTGAATTGGAAAAGATGAGCCACTTCTCTGATTGCTTCCGGAGTCCAGTCCATGATTTGTTTGAACGTATAAATGCCCAAGTCATTCAAGCGGGCTTCTAAGATTTCAGCGATTCCCGAGATTCTTTTAAGGTCGTCACGGCGCTCTGGAGCTTCGATATAAACCATTCCCAACACGGGATGACGCTGATAGTGGGCGCGGTAGATCTCGTCAAATTGGGAACGTTGACGAGCCTCCATGGCTCGAGAAAACGAGACGATCGAGGAATTGAATTCGAACTGGGGCGCAAGTTCCGGTTGTGAAATTTCAGGCCTTTGATTTGAATTCACCGCAGGAACTCGATTTGTCAGTTGTGTCGAAACAAGCGATTGGGATGGTGGTAATTCCGCTTTCAGTTCATTCCGCCGTTCATTGCGCTGTCGTTGGAGGCGACGAATCGTATCTTCGCTGTTCCGCAACCGAACTTGATACTCATCAAGTTTTCGATCGCTTCGCTCATTCTGACTGATACGCTGGTT
>JBGTHU010000108.1:0-2983 GCA_041745975.1 Mariniblastus sp. | reverse complement strand
CGTAATAGGCCTGGCTGCGGTACCATTTCACGTAGGCATCCCCTAAAGTCAAGCGTCCGAATTTGCTTTCATCAATCGCTTGCTTCAATTGTTGGCTGGCAGCATGAAAACGTGAGGGGAAAATCGTTCCCAGCAACACACCATGTTGTCGGCACGCATCAATGATCGCATCGCATCGTGGCAAGGTGATTTCCAACGGCTTTTCGACGATCACGTGCTTACCGGCGGCAGCGGCGGCGATCGCCGGTTCCCGGTGGTTTCCGCTGGGGGTGCAAATGCTGATCACGCCAACGCGGGGGTCATTCAACATGCTGTCCAAATTTTCATAGGCCACTCCGTTGAACTCTTCCGCCAATTTCTCAGCCGAAGCCGCATTTCGGCTGACACAGCCCACGAGCTCCGCGCCCGCTACGTCCGCAATCGCGCGACAATGAAAACGGGAGATCATCCCACAGCCTACAATTCCAAATCCAATCGTCATTTACTTGCCTTTTGCAGTTTCTGTAAACGGTGTTTGGCCCTTGGCCAAAAATAGAGTATCGTACCAAACAGAATCAATAAGCTCCATCCCGCACCACTGATTCCCAATCCCCACCAAAAAAATCGAGGCCAGTAAAAAAGACGAATGCGATAGTCGCCTGCCGGCAGTGGCAATTGCTGTAACCCGTTGTCGCTGGGCTCCAAGGGAATGATTCCAAGGGAGTTGGCGTTATCAACATGTCCTGGCAATGCCTCCTGCGAAGCTGCCCTCACTTCAGCCCACCAATTTCCCTCAAAAATCGAATTGAACTTCAGTGTCCCTGCTTGTTCGGCGTTCAGCGATAGGATCACCTGGTCGCTCGCAAGTTCGTCAATTCTACAATTGGACGCCTGCAAGGCGGAAATCGAATCGACTTGATTTTGATCGCTGGGCAAAAATTCGACATTTGGCCAGTCCAATAGCAACATGCTATTTTCTTGATTTTCTTGATGGTACTGATCGGATTGCTGTTCCAATTCAGTTAATACCTGTTCATAGAAAGCGGGCCAAATGGAGCTGAAGCTGCCAATCAAACGGAGGGATTGATTGTCAATGGTCTGGCCCCAATGGTGCTTGGGGTAGAGCGTTTGGCGTTGCCAGCGGATGACCTCGGCCAGCCGATCCGGGGAACTGCTTGTTATCCAATCTGTCGGTTCCCCGATCCTCCCGCGAGGACGAAAAATCGTAATCAATGCTGCTGAATTATCGGCTCCCAAATCACGTACTTCCGAAACGCCAGACTCCGAACTGTTGGACTCCGAACTACCGGAGTTTAAATTGGATCGGGTCCGCACGGACTCCGTCAAAGGGGCGATCTCTGCTCCTCTCTCAAGGCCAAAAGGACTGGACATGGTTTCCGAGAAACAACTGGACGGGACATCAGCCACAATCCAGCGATTAGCCAAGGCCAAGTCGATGGCGACTAAACTCAAAATCGCCTGAAACATCCATCGTCGATTTAATTTCAATATCAACCAAATGGCCCAAACAACCACGATTCCTTGGAGCAGTGCCAAATTCAAATCAAACCGAGCCCCCGCGCTATCAAACGGGCCCCAATACCGATCCGGCGGCACGGCGTTCCAGACCTGATCGAACAAGCCCAACGCCAAACTCGCTGCAAACAACCCCGTCACAATACTATATAACAATGGAAATAGAATTCGATTCTTAATTCGACTGATATCGATTCCTTGGGTGAAATAAATCCCAGCTAGCACGGAAAAACAGAGATTCGCAACCACCCATAATTTGGCTGGGTATCGGAACAGATCGTAACCCGGAACTAAATTCATCAGCATCCAATAGACGCCACCGACTTGCGGCCCGATTCCGACAATTTGTCGATCCGCGGGAAGCAACTCATTGGCCAACCAAACTGGTCCATACCAACCACAAGCCGCCAACGCAAAAAATACACCAACATAAGTCAACCAACCGGCCACGTTGCGTTTACGAAACTGCATTCCGCCAATTGCCATCCAAATAGTGACAATCCCGAAATAAATCGATGGATACCAGACACGATCGGCACCTGCCAGACCTTCACTCCACCGACGATGAATCGGATACATCTTCCCTGAAGCGTTTGGCCACAGGACTTCTGCAACCGACCAAGGCGGCAAGCTGAATTGATAGATGTGATCGTCCACGGATCCGATTGCGGGAGGCGCGAAGATGCGTCGCCAGCGAGCGTGGTCGTCAATCCCCATTGGTGGCACGACTCTCTGTATCTCGGCGTTCTGCGAATGGCGACTTTCGCTCGAACCGGATGCTTGGGAAACCTTGTCTGCTCGCAGCGACGTCATGATGACACGCGGCAAAGTTTGGGCACCGACACGTTCACTGCGTCCCGCCCAATCCCAAGTGGGAAGTAATTGAGCCGCCGCCAAAACGGCAGTAAAAATAACCAAGATTCCCAATTCAACCAACCTCCAACGCCAACTACGATTGTGGATGCTGTGCTGTTTTGCTTCGATCGAGTTAGTATCGTTTCCTGCCTGTTTGGTGGCCGTCAATTCAGTCATCGAATCAGCCGCACTCCCGACGGTTGAAGAGCCATTGCAGAGAGGATGTGCCGTGTCCCCTGACTGCGGAATGAAACGCCAAAAACAACATAAAATTCCAATTAGTCCCACATGTAATACTTGTTGAGGGTCTCCGCCTAAAATCATCATCGCGCAGCATGCCGAAGCCCCAATAAGATAAGCTCGGTTTCCCATTCCGACCATCAACAGGCACCCCAAAGCCCAAGGCAGCCAAGCCGCACCGACCAAAAAAACAACATTTGACAGCAGAGAAAGCGACATCCCGCCGAATGCGTACGACATCGCAGCCAATGTCGCACCGGCGGAAGTAGCACTGGCTCGCCTTGCCAACCAGTAAGCTCCTCCGATGGCGATCGCTAAGTGCATCGCTAAATAGATTCCATACCGAACCGCAAACGAAAGCCCGGTCAGAAAA
>JBGTHU010000107.1:0-4248 GCA_041745975.1 Mariniblastus sp. | reverse complement strand
TGCAGGCAGAGATTGCCAATTTGCAAAAAAATCATTTTGCCCCAACCACAAATGGTTCGGTACCGGCATCAACAGTTCCATCCCATCCCGTCTCAGTTTCTTCTCGATCCTCAAGTCAATCGCAGGAACTTGCCGATCTGGCCCACCAATGGTTGAAGAAAGCCCGTTGAGCAATTTGCCAAAAGGGCAGACATTGAAAAGGCGATTGTTCGGGAACTTTCGGTATAACTTGGCACGGTTAATTGTCGCCCCACCGACTCGGCAAATTTTGTAGGGAGGTCGAAACTCCTGCCGTGGCAATTCTGTCTTAAAGCCACATATTAAGTGTTCTTGTTTCGGCGTGAGCGTCAATCTCCCTTCTTACCCATGAACGATTTCCTATCGGTTTCGCATGCGGCAATATAAAGCAATTGCCGTAGCCTTTCACGGGACAGCAAGGTTTGGCGACAAATCAGGCTGTTTTTGATTTTCCACGAACCGATTTGCCTGTTTTTTTGTTTTTAGGCTTGGTTACTGGGCTGGACTCTTGCTTGGCTTTTGACTTAGTTTTAGACTTCTCGGTTTTTGTTTTGTCCGGTTTGACTTGAGCCGCTTTCAGCGTTGATGCTTTTCCAGCAGCCGATCTCTTGGAATCGCCTTTAGGGCTGCTTGATTTAGTTTTAAAGGATTTGTTTTCGCCAAACGCATTCGCCCAATTGGTGGAATATTTCTGGCTGGCTCCGCTTCTTAGAATCGTCATTTGAAATTTTCTGTTTTTTTACCAAGAATTAAAAATTGAAATAAATATTGAAAGATCGATATTTATTTTGCCGACTGGCGTTGGCTGCGTGCCTTCAATCGAAACCAGTGACAGGCTACGTTGGCGATACGGCGTGGTTGGGTTCATTCCATCAGTATTGACGTTGACTTGAGTTAACTTGACTTGCAATACACACCGAAATGGCCAACATCACACCCCACCCGATTCGACAACAACATTACAAAAACGGTTAGACTTTAAGTTTCTTGTATCGGAATCTGCGGGGCTGATCATCAGCTAAACCGAGTCGTTCCTTTCGTTGTTGTTCGTAGGTTTGATAGTTCCCTTCGCACCAGTGGACGTATCCATCTCCCTCGAATGCCAAAATGTGAGTGGCAATGCGGTCCAAGAACCAGCGATCGTGGCTGGTGACCAGCACACACCCGGCGTAGGATAGAATGGCCTCTTCTAAGGCCCGCAACGTGTCGACGTCCAAGTCATTGGTCGGTTCATCCAGCATTAGTACATTGGAACCACGTCGCAATAATTTCGCCAAGTGGACTCGATTTCGCTCTCCACCGGAAAGGACGCCGACCTTCTTTTCCTGGTCGGGGCCGCGGAAATTGAAGCGATTGACGTAGGCACGGGCGTTCATTTTTCGTTTGCCGATTTCAAAAATTTCATTCCCTTCGGAAATCTCTTGGTAAACCGAGAGTTTGTCGTTGAGTGAATCGCGGGACTGGTCAACGTATCCTAATTCCACGGTTTGGCCGATTTCGACAATGCCCGAATCGGGAGTTTCCTCACCCGTGATCATCCGAAACAAAGTCGTTTTGCCGGCACCGTTGGGACCGATGATGCCCACGATCCCACCAGGAGGTAACCTAAAATTTAGATCTTCAAAAATGATTTTGTCACCAAATGCTTTGTTGACCCCTCTGGCTTCGATGACCATATCGCCCAAATGTGGGCCAGGTGGAATTTGGATTTCCAATTCGTCTTCGCGATCTTTATCTTCTTGAGCGACCATCGATTCGTAGGCGCTAATGCGGGCTTTGCTTTTGGATTGACGAGCCTTGGGGGCCATGCGAATCCATTCCAATTCTTGTCGCAACGCTTTTTGTCGAGCCTTGGACTGTTTTTCCTCGACAGCCAAGCGAGCTTGTTTTTGTTCCAACCAAGACGTATAATTCCCTTCAAAAGGAATCCCCTGTCCTCGATCGAGTTCCAAAATCCATCCAGCAACGTTATCCAAAAAGTACCGATCGTGGGTGACGGCAACGATCGTGCCATGGTAAGCCTGCAAAGTTCTCTCCAGCCAAGCGACCGAATCAGCATCAAGGTGATTCGTCGGCTCGTCTAGCAACAACAAATCAGGTTTTTGCAGCAGCAGTTTGCAGAGAGCCACTCGTCGGCGTTCACCACCGGAGAGTTTTGTGACATCCGCATCGCGGTCGGGCAGATTCATCACCTCGAATGCGACTTCAATTTCATGATCTAAGTTCCAGGTGTTCGTCGCGTCGATTTGGTCTTGAACACGCGCCATTTCGTCGTAGACTTTTTGCATGCCGCTATCGTCTAACGGCTCCCCACATTTGGCCGTCAGTTCATTGAAGCGATCGAGCAATCTTCGTCGCGGCGCCAAAGCCTCCTCTACATTTTCCCAAACATTTTTTTCGGAGTTCAATTTGGGTTCCTGCGACAAGTACCCGGCAGTGAATCCGTCTGTCAACCTCGCTTCTCCATCAAATTCCTTGTCGATGCCCGCCATGATCCGCAGCAAAGTACTCTTTCCCGCACCGTTCCGTCCCAAGACTCCGATCTTGGCCCCCGGATAGAAAGAAAGCCAAACGTTGTCCAGCACAGTACGCTGGACATGTTTTTTGGTCAGATTGACCATTTGAAAAATATATTGTCGACTCATTTTTCGTTGATGAAAACCTATAGAAAGAAAAAATTGCAACCAGGAAGTTCAACGGCAAGGCCAATGTTGATTTTGGCCCGTTCCTATTATTCCATGGGTCGCTTTCGGCAAGCGGCGGATAAAAACTTACCAGTGGTGCTAAGTAGGATGGGCTTCAAGCCCGTCCTAAGATTTCTGGACGGACTTGGAAATCGAAACTACAACGGTATGCTTTGATCTCCAACTCGCTTGAAAACCTGATTCTACCGATTGTCTGATCGCTGGCAAGTGGCTTGTCGAGGGACAGAAAAAGAGTCGGGTCTCTTTTGAGCCCTCGAATTGAGATAGTTTTTCGTTCGTTTGCCACTGGATGCCATCCCGATGGAACGAAGACTTGCTGCGACTCGTTTTATGCTGATCGAAAAAGTTTCTGCCAGCACTAAGTTTTCAAGCCAAAATTTCAAGCTGAAAATTGAATTCGTTGATTCAGTTGACTCTCAGTTCAAAGATTGATATCCCATTAATATTTGAGGAAATTTGCGATGGCGATAGGAATCAGGCCTTTTATCGATTTCGTTTTTTAGAAAATATTCGGATCACCCGAAAATAAACTCGCTTTAATCGGTTTGCTAAATACGATTCTGGCAGGGCAAATTCGGATTACCGATGTGCTTATTGAGAATCCGTACAATCTGCAAGATTTTCTGGATGATAAATTTTCGATTCTGGATCTCAAGGTCACCGATGATCAAGAAGAAATCATCGATATCGAAGTCCACCTGTCGCTGAAACCAGGATTAGTTCAGCGATTGGTTTTCTATGGCTGCGAAACGTTTTCGGATCAAATGCAAAAAGGTGACGATTATACTCAACTCAAACCGGTCGTGATCATCGCGTTAATCGACGGCACTCTCTGGCCTGAGACCGACCAGTTACACCATCGATTTATGTTGACCGATGCCGACTCAGGCCGCACGCTGCCGGACGCTTTGTCCATTCACACCTTGGAACTGGGGAAGTATAATTGAACGGAAGCGGACTTGGCGAGCACCAGTCATTTGAATCGATGGCTGAATTGGTTTCTATATGCTGATCGATATGATGCCGAGACATTGAAGCGACTCTTCCCTTTTGAAGACATTGCTCAGGCAAGTTCTGCATTGAAACAGATATCACATAAAACGGACGACATACAAATGTACGATGCCCGCGAAAAAGCGTATCGAGACCATCAGTGGGCCATCAATGTTGCCCGCAGAGAAGGTGAAACAGAGGGTAAAGCCGAAGGCAAAATCGAGATTATCCGGTTGCTGCAACAGATTCTAATGTTACCGCAGAGCAGAGAATCAGACCTCGCTCAAAAGCCTTTGGAGGAACTGCAGCAACTAGCGGCCGACTTGCAAACACAAGTGCAAACTCGAAAATTCAGCGAGTGATCGATGCTGGCTTGGAATTTTGTGACGACTAATTCAGGTGGTAATCCCGAGGGCTATGACGCCGAAGACAGGTTCCAGTGTGCGTTCAACGTAAGACGCCTGCGGCTTGCAGCGGGCCAGCGATTAGCCATCTTCAAAAAGAGACGCAAACGAAAATTCGCTCAGTCGGC
>JBGTHU010000106.1:0-1577 GCA_041745975.1 Mariniblastus sp. | reverse complement strand
ACGGCGATGGCGACGTTGCTGGCACCATTGGCGACGCCGACTTTGATGAATTTGTTAATTGGCCAATCGATCGAATTAGATTTCATTGAGATGATGTTCAGCATTACCAAAATCGTCGTCTTGCCGGTATTGGTGGGTTTGATCTTTCACCATACACTCTACCAGCGATTCCGCTGGCTGGATCGGGTCATGCCGATCGTTTCGATGGCAGGTATCTTTGCTTTGACGGTACTGACGGTCGCTCCAGGCCGAGACAATTTGATTCAATTAGGTTTTTTATTGATCGCCATTTGTATCGTCCATTGCTGGACCGGTTTTTTACTGGGCTATTGGGCTTGTCGACTATTGGGGATGAGTCCCTTGGCCTGCCGCACGATATCGCTGGAGGTCGGCCTGCAGAATGCGGGCATGGCATCAGGAATCGCGGCTGAGTTAAATAAAGTGGCTACACTGGGGTTGGCTCCGATGGTTTTTGGGCCGGTGATGAATTTGTCGGGATCGATTCTGGCTAATTGGTGGCGATCGCGCTCTCCATCGAAAAACCTGGGTTCTGAGTTAAAAATCGATTCCTCGAGGGAAGTTGAAAAATAAAACCTCTCACTTGAGACAGGTAATCACAACGACGTAAAATCGATGATTGCTGAGAGGCAACATGACGCTAAGCCTTAGGCTGAGTCATCGTTTCAGACAGCAGCAAAATGACTTTTACAGTAGAAAGCACGATTTCAGGTCGAGCGGCAGTTTAAGCAGCACCAGATATTATTATCGGGTGGATTGATGTATAATCATTCAAAAACCATTTTCCAAACTGCCTTCCCAACGTTGCGGTTTGAGGCATAAAAACACTCGAGGTATTGAATGGATTCTGTCATTAAAAACCGACTTTCCACCGTCGAATTGAACCCCCAACAACAATCGGCGATTGAACCTGTGGGCGGGCCCGTGATGATCTTGGCGGGTCCCGGCAGTGGCAAGACCCGAGTCATCACCCATCGTATCGCGCGTTTGATTCAAGCTGGTATTCCCTCCTGGAACATTGTAGCCTTAACGTTTACCAACAAAGCGGCTGCTGAGATGAAAAACCGACTGGCCACGGTGGTGCCCGACAATCAGGTCTGGAGCAGTACCTTTCACCGGTTCTGCTCGCGGTTGCTGCGTCAACATGCCAACTTGGTTGGATTGGGAGAGAATTTTTCAATTTTCGATGCTGGGGATGCCCGCAAGGTCGTCAAGCAAGCGATCGTCAATCTGAATGTGGATATAAAAAACTATTCGCCCGACCGTTTGGCCAATGAGATTGGCCGCGTCAAAAATGCGGGCGTCACCGTGGAAGGTTTCGCTCCACGACCGGGCCATTATCTTGATACGGTGATCGCAAAAGTTTATCCGGAGTACCAAAATCTATTGCGTATTTCCAATGCGGTTGACTTTGACGATTTGCTGTTGACTGCCGTCGATCTGCTGCGAATGGCTCCCGACCTTCGTCAAATGTTGGACCAACGCTACGAGTTCATGTTGGTCGACGAGTACCAAGATACCAATGTGGCCCAGTACCAATTGATTCGCATGCTGAACCA
>JBGTHU010000105.1:0-2921 GCA_041745975.1 Mariniblastus sp. | reverse complement strand
CATCTCTCGGTTGACTTTTTCGATCGCTTGGGCAACGGCTTGGTCACCCGCTTCGGCCATGTTGATCATGTCCAGATACTGCTTGATTGGTTTGCGAGGCTCTCCAGAAGGGTCGGGTGGGATTTGATTGGAGTCCATATGACAAGCCGTGCAGGCATTGGATGTCCCAAACATCAAACTGTGATCAGGTCTTGGCACACGAAAGCTATGATCCCGACGCGGATCGCATTCCATGTAAACTGTGACCGGCATATGGCAGTCAACACATTGAGAACCCGGCTCTCCCGGCTTGTGGAAATGATGAGCGATCGTATCGTATTTTCCGGCTGGATGTTGATGACAGGACGTACAAACTTGATTGCCCGAATGCTTTAACTTTAACGAATGCGGATCGTGACAATCCGAACATTTGACATCAGCATGAAACATCTTGGATTGAATAAACGAACCAAACACATAATTTTCGTCCCGCACTTGGCCATCCTTGAAATAAATCGGATGGACTAAATTTTGCAAACGAAAATAATCATCAAAATTGCAGCCCGGTTGGAATCCGTCAGCGATCGGTGTCCGCCGGGAATGGCAAGGCGCACACGTTTCGACTTGGGGCACGTTGCTTTCTGCCTTTAGTTTTGCCAGCCCAAATTGGTGGTTGCGATCCCAAAATATCGACTTGCGATTGGCCAGTTCAACATGCAGGCTGCCCGGGCCATGGCAGGCTTCGCAACTGACATCGATTTCCGAAAAGGTCGTATGATATTGTTTCGTCAGGGGATTGTAATTCTTCTTCAAATCGGTGCTGTGGCAGTAGGCACAACTGGTGTTCCAATTTTGAGTAATTCCCGTCCAGTGCAGTGGATCATCGGGTTCCAGTCGTTCATCAACATCCGGCGGCATCAAATAAAACCAGTGATTCGCTTCGGAATTCCAACTAATTCGCAGAACTTGAACTCGACCAATTTCATTTGGTTTTGCGTCTGCGGGGCGTTCAACTTCAACCATGTACTGTTGTAGCGGGTGAAATCCGAGTACATAATTGACTTCAAACTGGGCCATTTGGCCATCCAGTCCATCGGTTTCCACCATGAAGCGATCGCCGTCTCGAAACATGCGAGAGGTAATGCCGTAATGCTCGATTGTTTGGTCTTTAAAATCTCCCAAAACGGTTTTTTCATCGGCCACATCCATCGCCCGATCGTGGTGCGAGTCGTGGAACAACTTAGCTTGTTCCTGATGGCAATCGATGCAGGCCTGACGGCCGACGTAGTAACTTTGGTGATTTTCAGGTAGTGCCGAACGATACCAATCCGCAACGACAAATCCCACCAACAGGGTAAAGACTGAAATAATAAAAATAAAATATTTAGGGCTGATCCATTTCATGAGCGGAATTATAGCACGAATCATTGCCTCGTTAAGTTGCTTTCCTTTTTTGAAATGACATGGCTAACTTCAAAACTTTGGCACATGTTGGGCAAGTCGACATGGGGCGAACACCGGCCACTTGCGGGCTCGCCCACCCTAAAACGGAGAATTCCACCGTCGTATCCCATTTAGCGGCCCCCTGCTGGCTCGCCCAGCAGGGGCCAAAGTTTTGCAGTTAACAAAGCGATTCCCTACCTCGTTACCCCCTCCCCGGTTGGCTTGCCCAACCGGAAGGGAAGTTCCCTCGGTCGACAAATCGCAACCGCTCGACGCCAAAGGCGTGAACGGTTGCCAATTATTTAAGGAGCCATTAAGTGCCAATCCAAATTTCGCATGATAATCCCCAAAAAACGGTTCAAAACACAAAAAAACGTGTCCGTCAAGTGCCTTCCCTTCGATCTGATTCAAGTTGCAATTTCAGCAACATCAATCGTCGCGATTTTTTGGCTGCTGGTGCGGTCGCCCCGCTGCTGTTCGGTGGAGTAAAAGCGGCACTAGGAGCAAGCGAGATTGATTGGGCCGATGATCCTGTCGACTTTCCCGACCCTGCCCAGGGGCCAAGCCAAGGTTATTCGATTGCTGTCATTCCCGACACACAAAATTATGCAAAATTTGCCAAGAATCAACCGATCTTTGAACAAATGACGGACTGGTTGCTGCAACATCGGCAAGCCTGGAATTTGGCGTATGCACTTCATGTGGGGGATCTGGTCGAACAAAACGATATTGAGGAAGGAGGTGGCCGGGGCTGGGGAGACCAATCGGGGGCTCAACAATGGGCTTCGGCGAAAAAGGCTTTGCAAAAACTCGACGGCCAATTGCCGGTACTCTATGCCACCGGAAACCACGACTATGGGATTCGCAATGCCGAAGATCGCCGTACTCGATTTAATAACTATTTTGGCTTAATCGATAACTCGTTGGTCTGCGATGGTCATGGTGGAGGAATGTGGTTGGAGAGTGCTCCTAACGCGTTCGGGGCCAAGACGCTGGAAAATGCGGTCTATCGATTCGAGCCACCATTCGGTAGAAAACAATTGATCATTTGTTTGGAATGGGCTCCCCGGAAATCTGTGGTGGATTGGGCCCAGCAACTACTTCAGCGATCTGAGTTTCAAGACCACTTGGCGATTTTGAATGTCCATTCCTTTTTGCATGATAACAATCAACGCGATGGCCAACGGAAGCGAGCCGGCAATCCTCACACCTATGGCACAGCCAACAACGGTGACACTCACGATGGGGAAGACTTATGGCAAAATCTGGTGCAACCTGCCTCTCAATTGGAGTTGGTCATTTGTGGTCATGTGATGGGACGGCATATAGGTTATCGAAATGATTTAAATTCAGCCGATCGAACCGTTCATCAGGTCTTATTCAATGCTCAAGGTCTTGGCGGAGGTTCGGATGAACGTGGAAATGGTGGCGACGGCTGGTTGAGGTTGATGACTTTTGAACCTGATGGCCATCGAATCACCATCCGCACCTTTTCGCCA
>JBGTHU010000104.1:0-2801 GCA_041745975.1 Mariniblastus sp. | reverse complement strand
ATAGAGATTCCGATTCGAATCGCAAATCACAATCATCCGATAGTTCGCAACGAAAACCGAGTAAGCGCGAGACCAACCCGTCTCGGGAAACCGACTCTCAGCGGAAATCGCAAACCAAAAATTCACCCATTTTTTCAACACCTCCCTCCAGCGGCCAACATTCGCGTCACTCCCAAGGAAACATTGCCGAGACGTCCCAGAAATTCGAACAACAGGTTTTTCAGCATCTCGATCATGAACAGCAAAGGCTGATTCAAGTGGGCAAATCAGAGCGGAAACAACAAGCCGGTAGTAAGGAATCGAATATCCAAATTACCAGCCAACTGCGAAACATGTTGGCTCGACCAGAAACGGTCGCCCAAGCTATCTTGATTTCGGAGATCATCAAGCGACCTTCTTTTTTTGACGACGACGACACGTAAATATGGATCCATTTTCTGCTTTTGCTTCCCTGCTCGAACGACCCGTAGCGATTAAAAATTTGGAGTTTCAACGAGTTCGACCGGTGACAGATCAGTCGTCACGAGACCAGCCTGAACCAGAAAAACCCTTGCCGAAACAGTCGGTTGAACTACAGCATTTCGAACCGCGTTTGAAACATTTAATCAATGCGACGCAATTGACGCCTCAGTTGATTGATTCATTCTGTCGGACTGCCAACCGCATTCGTCGCTTGGCTCGTGATGATCAAGGCAATCGGCGATTGAAAGAGCTATTGGCCCAAAAACGGGCGATGCTCTATTTCACTCAGCCCTCCACTCGCACTTTTCTTTCCTTCATGGCCGCTTGCCAGATTTTAGGAATCACCTGCAACGAAGTTCGCGACCTTAAAACTTCATCGGAGGTTAAAAGGGAGAGTCGGATGGATGCCATCCGCATGTTTTCCAGTTACTTCGATGTGATCATTATGCGTTCCGAAATAGCCAATTTTGCTGAATGCTGTGCCTATTTGATGAATCAACTAGAAGATTTTGAAAAAAGATCGGTGCCGATCGTCAACGCAGGTTCAGGTAGCGACGAACACCCGACCCAGGCGTTACTCGATATCTACACTTTGGTAAGAACGTTCGATTTTGATGAATCAAATGCTGTGCTCCCCTCTCGTTTGGCTCAACTTCAGCAACAATATCCTGATCTGACAACGGGAATCGGAAACAAAACTTATTTGTTTTGTGGTGATATTGGTCGTGGCCGTACGGTTCGCTCACTCGCAATTGTACTATCTCAGTACCCGAATGTGCAAATGATTTTTGTTTCACCGGACCACGAGATATTGAAATTAGATCAATCCTTAAAAGATCGTTTGGAATCCGCTGGCGTGCCTGTGTTTGAATACCCATCGCTGGACGCAATTCACCAAAGTCAAGATTTATTGACCCAGGTTGATTCCGTTTACATGACCCGAATCCAACGGGAACACAATTCAGAACAGGTGGAATATGAATTGTCCCAAATCGATTTACAGCCCTTTCGGTTAACCGCCGATCGGGTTTCCCGCATGAAGGAATACGCTCCCATTTTGCATCCGTTCCCCCGAGATCGCGTGGTCGGAGAGGTCCCCACGGAAATTGATTTTGACCCCAGGGTGATGTACTTTCGTCAAGCCCGAAATGGGATGTGGGTACGAGCCGCTTTGTTGGTGCATCTGTTTTCCGCTGAAAACGCCTTGAATGGGGCTTACGATGATTTTTTTCACGACTAAAGTTGATTTAATTTTAGTAATCCAACAGTTAAGACTTGGGTGGAGTGCTACGTTTTTTTATTTTTTGAATCCTCAATAAACTAATGGAATTATTAAACCCCGCTCTCAATTGGCGATACGCGACCAAACAATTTGATCCGCAACGAAAACTATCAAACGAACAAGTCGATTCCATTTTAGCCGCAGGTAATTTGTCAGCGACCTCATATGGTTTACAACCTTATCAATTCCTCTTGATTGAAGATCAATCATTTCGAGAATCATTGGTCAGTTGTTGCTATAATCAACGGCAAGTTGTCGACGCATCCCATTTGATTGTCATCGCCATACGAACTGACATTGATGAAGTCTTCATTCGTGATTTCATCTCTCTCACGGAAGCTCAGCGAAATTTAACCGCTGGCTCCCTCACCGGATACGGTGATTTGATTATCAAATCCATTATGAGTTTTTCGGAAAATGCTCGTTTGGATTGGGCGGCTCGCCAAGCCTATTTGGCACTGGGTACGATGCTGGCAGCCTGTGCCGCAATGCATGTTGATGCGTGCCCGATGGAAGGTTTTTTACCGCACGAATTCAATCAGCGGCTGAATCTGACGGATCGAAACCTACACTGCCAACTACTTTTACCGGTTGGCTATCGTGCTGAATCAGATGAAACCCAACACCTCCCCAAAGTGCGGCGACCGTTGGAGGAAATGGTGATTCGGATTTCGTAAATAGAACAAACCATTTCCCAAACTCCAAATGCATAACGAAACCTCATTCTGGCGATTTTCTTGACGGGAAATGATGGTCTTTGTTGGTGTGGTCACGCTTGGGATTGCTGCGTTAGCATTGAATGATTAGCCGGGATTTCGGTGGTGATAGGGAGGAATTGAAATCTGTTGATTGCTTTCTACTTGTCGCTGCAACGATCTAACGAACAACTGTATTCCGACGTAGACTATCCCCATGATCACAAACCATCGCTTCTCGAGTTCTATTTCCGTTTTGCTTGAAATATTGACTTTCGTATCATGCGGCATCGTTTATTCGTTGGTAGCGATCAATGAACCTCTTTGGCTGGATGAACTGCATACAGCTTGGGTCACGTCGG
>JBGTHU010000103.1:0-8758 GCA_041745975.1 Mariniblastus sp. | reverse complement strand
TCAATCGGGTGAGAATCAAAAGCTCGACCATCCCTTTGACACCCACTTTGACCTCCCGCTTAACGGCTCCAATTGAGGCGACGACAGCCAGTCATCAGGCCGTAGCCCGCGAAAAAATTGAGATAGAGCCGACAAAGGTTGCTGGTCAGCAAGCCAATCCCACTCCCAGTCCCACTCCCAGTCCATTGACCCCGTTGAATCGAGGAGACAAAGTAGTCGGTGAGACGAGCTTGTTCAGTCCTGAAAGTTCGACCAAGTCAGAATCTAGCACGCCAAGTCGAAGTCCCGCAAAATCAGCTGAGACTTCCAGCGCATCCTCCATTTTCGGCCAACCAGGCCCATTGAGGTAACCCTTCACGGCTGTAAATCAAGCCAGTTGCATTTGCGTGATTGTCTGGAGGTTGGCCATTGTGGCAGCTTTAGCTATCCAGCGTAAAGATCCACCGGGCACGCCGGTGGCATTTGCCCTGTCACTATCGTTGGCATCGGACTCCGTTCGATCCCACATTCAAATCCGCAGGCTCGCCCAGCGGAGTGACCGGCGTGTTGCTATACGCCGAAACACGACGCCGGCCATTTCAAGTCCCGCAGGCTTGTCCCGCGAATTGTTGGGCTTGTTGATAGTTATTTTCGTTTTTTAAACGGTAATAATCGTTATGATCTTTCCATTCATCATGGCTTAACATATTTTTCAGTATCCCCAGGCCGATTTGTCGATTAAACCGAGCAAAAGGGAGTTATATAAAAACAAGTTGAAACATGATACGAAGTCGAGGGTTCGATTTCGATCCCGGCCAACAATTTGAAAACCTGTGCGGTGACATCATGAATGCCCTCTCTTCTCTCTCTACCAACTTTACCAAACAGGTTTCAGTTGGGTACACTCCCAGTCCTATCAATGCTTGTCCAATCGTTCGACAAGTCCAGCTTGCCGTGACTCGAAGTCCTCATTTAAGGCAGCGAAACGTAGTCGTATTCGCTGATCGTGGCTGTGTCACACTGGAGGGCGTGGTAGCATCCTATTTTGAGAAACAAATGGCTCAAGAGGCGCTTCGCAACATTGAGGGGATCAACCAAATTGACAATCAGTTAGAAGTCAGTTGGGAAGATTTAATTGCGGAAGAGTGGAGTTGATGGTTGAAAGGCGTTAATTCGACGCTTGGCAATTTGAACGAAATTTGGATTCAATTCAATTCCCAAATAATTCCGCTCCAACTCGAGTGCCACCATTGCCACCGTGCCGGCTCCGAAGAATGGGTCTAACACTAAACCACCAGGACGAGTCCCTGCCAGTAGGCAGGGTTCAATTAGCTTGGGTGGGAAAACGGCAAAATGAGCTTCACGAAACTTTCCCAAAGGCACACTCCAGACGGTCCGTTTGTTTCGCCCGGCAGGATGAAATGCTTGATCCCAGCGACCATCGTGCAAATTATTGTTTCCTTGATTTTTGCCCTGTTCGGGGGTGCCTTGACGTTTTCCAAAATGGTTGCGGCCACCTTTCATTTTACTATTCTCTGAAAATGTCACGTGCGGTTCGCGAATCGCATCCGCATCATAATAGTAGTCTTTGGATTTACTGAATAGAAACATATACTCGTGATCGGTTGTTGGCCGTCGTTTTGTCGAGTGCGGCATGGCATTAGGTTTATGCCAAATGATATCTGAACGCAAAAACCAACCATCATCCGCCAAAGCCAATGCGACTCGCCAGGGCATCCCTAATAAACGCCCGTCACGAGGATGATACTTGTCACCCAGATTCAACCAAAGGCTGCCATCTTCGGCCAACACTCGTCTACACTCGGCAAAGACATGCACCAAATTTTGAATGTAAGCCTCAGGAGTCGATTCAACTCCACTTTGTTGGACATGATCGTAGTCGCGCTGCTGAAAGTAGGGGGGGCTGGTGATTATCGTATTGGCTAATGAATCTGGTAAATGCTTGAGTACGTTCCGGTTGTCCCCGCAAAGAATTTTATTTTCCCAATCACGCATTGCCCATCACCGATCCAGACTTTTCAACAAGTTGAGGATCGATACCTAAATCCATCCTATCAATACCATCAGCCAACATTTCGATCCGAAACTTGGTTCCGGTAGGAATAAAGATTCCCAGTTCCGTGATGACTAAATCAACAACCTGTTGGCCGGTCAAGGGCAAGGAGCACCGCTGCAGCAGCTTACAATCACCACGCCGAGAAAAATGGGATTGCATGATGATCACTTGTTTTGCACCATGCACCAAGTCCATTGCACCTCCCATCCCCGTGACCTTTTTTCCGGGAACCATCCAATTTGCCAAATTTCCTTCCACGTCGACTTCCATGCCGCCCAACACACAGAAATCGATATGGCCTCCACGAATCATGCCAAAACTGATGGCACTATCGAAAAAACTGGCGCCTGCAGCTACTGAAATGGTCTCTTTCCCGGCATTGATTAAGGTGGGTGAAATGGTTTGTGGAGTCGGCCGTCCGCTCACTCCCAAGACCCCATTTTCACTGTGAATCACTACCTGTTTATCCGCTCCAATCCGTTCGGCAATCAATGTCGGCATGCCAATCCCCAGATTCAGGCTGGACCCAATCGGAATCCGTTCAATAATTTGGTCAGCCATTTCCTCTCGGGTCCAACCGGATGGAGGTTGTTGGTTGGAGAAATTGGTTTTCAGATCAGTTTCCGGAGGCTGGGTCATCGACCGACTCCCGTTGCCACCGCGCCGCCTTCCAGGCGTTTGGCGATTTTGTCTCGATCCTGATCCGAAATCGGTCTTTCAATTCGATCAATGGAATCTTGAATCATCTTGATACGGGCTTTACTATCACTCCAGCGTTTTTGTGCATCAGCCGAGAGGCGATGCAGCGGATCAAAATACAAAAACAGTTCTCCCGGTTTAACATTCGGACTTCGCCAAACCGAAATGCCATTTTCCTGATCATAGTATTCGTAACTGGCCACATGGCGTTTGCCACCACCTCCGGGCGCATCGCAAACAAACGTTGGAGTGTTGAATCCAGCGGTGGTGCCGCGTACATTTTTTTCGAGTTCCACACCATCTTCCAGCGTCGTTCGCAAATGCTCGCATCCCGGCACCATATCGTGAATGTATACATAATAAGGCTGGATGTTGATATACGACAACTTGCGAGTCAGCATTAACATCTCGTCAATTGAATTGTTGACGCCTTCTTGGAGTACTGCTTGGTTTCGTACCAGCACGCCCTCTTGGAACAACTTGTTCGCAGCAGATACGCTGTAAGCTGTAATTTCTCGGGGAGATGAAAAATGAGTGTGGATTACTACCTGCTTTTCCAATTCACGCCCACGGCGGTGCACATCTAGCAGGGCATCAACCCACTCATTATCGGTAAGAATTTTCATCGGCAGAATGGCAACCCCCTTCGTCGCATAGCGAATTCGCCTGATGTGGGGAATCGCCAATAAGCGGTCACCGATCAAACGAATGTATTTGGGGGTTAAGTTAAAGGCATCACCCCCGGAAATAACCACGTCTTCAATTCGTTCATTGCGGCTCAAATACTCGAACGCCGGTTCCCAGTTTTGCGGATTGGGACCGTATGTATCTTTGTCTACTGATTCGGTCGAACCTCCAATGATGCGACTGCGAGTGCAATAAGCACAATAGACAGGGCAGGTCGTAAGCGGCAGAAACAAAACCTTGTCAGGATAACGATGAGTGATCATGGGAGCAGGCGAGTCGACGTCTTCATACAAAGAGTCTGCCATGTAGTAAGGGTGATCCGGAAGCATCTGCGAGGCCAACGGCAAAAATTGTTTTCTCAGTGGATCGTCAGCCGGATTTTCCCAATCAATCAGTGAAAATACATAGGGCGTGATTCGTATATTCATGGGGGCGATACGAATCCCAGCAGCGATATCTTCCATGAATTCAGCCGAGATTCTATCACCGAGCACTTGGGCAACTTGATCTAATTTGCGGATGGAGTTTTTGGCCTGCCATAAATGGCTTCCAAACTCCGACTCACTGACCGCCGCCCAAGCCGGAATTGACTGCCAGAACAAATCGGTACGAAACTGGCGATGCTCAGCAAATGATCGCGTCTCTAATCGCGGAGTATCTAACATTAAATGGCCTTCAATCACGGTTAGTGGTCAACAATGGGGTTAAATCAGACGACAAAGTTTGGCGGTAAAGCGAGCGACAGATAAAGACATGCCGCCCCAAAATTAGCCGCGTATTTCCAAAACGCGTTTATTAACGGTAAATCTTTATCTGCCGCTCGCCTATGCATATATCGGGATTTCGATATCGTTGCGGTAATTGACTCCCTGATAGATCCTTTGGACGAAAATACCAGGAACATGTACATCTTCGGGTGAAATCTCTCCCAAATCAACCAACTGTTCGACTTCCGCAATCGTTATCTTGGCTGCCATCGCCATCAGAGGAGAAAAATTGCGTGCGGACTCCTTGAACCATAGATTCCCAAACGAGTCCCCTTTTTCTGCTTTAATGATAGCAAAATCGGCCGTCAAAGGAAGTTCCAATACACATGGGCGGTCGAATTGCTTGATCTCCTTTCCTTCGGCAACCAGTGTTCCATAACCGGCCGGTGTGTAAAATCCACGAATTCCCATCCCAGCCGCCCGAATTCTTTCGGCAAAAGTCCCTTGGGGAACGAGTTCGACTTCCACTTCGCCTTGAAGCATCTGTTGCTCGAGGTCAGGATTACCGCCTACGTAAGAACAAGTCGCTCGACTGATTTGGCGATTCTTCAGTAGCAATGCCAACCCTCGACCCGAATTTCCAATATTATTCGAAATCGCGTGAATTCGGCGAACATCTTGCCGCAAAACCTCGTCGATGCTGTTTTCTGGAATGCCACACAAACCGAACCCCCCACTCATCAACGACATGCCGTCGAACAGGTCAAAAAGCGCTGACTTGGCATCAGCAAAATTTTTTGTTTTCATTTTTTTGTCAAATAGATTTTGTTAAATTGAAGTGGAGTGATTAAGGCCGTTCTGAAAGTTTTCCGATCAGCGTATATATTTTGAAGCCCGAATGCCGTCAAGTCTCTCCGAGATTTCACTGAGGCCCGTGTCAGGTTGAAATTCGCCATTAATTTGATTGGCGAGTCTTGGAATTACTCGGCTTTTTTGGTGCGGTAGCTTTCTTAACCTTTCACGGATTCTATAGCCTCTCAAAATATAGCCTCGCAGAATCGATGAATTTCGTAGGGAGGTGAAGGCTCCTGCCGAGACCATTCTCTGGAAATACGTCAAAATGAGCGGTTGCCGTTTTACCATCCCGGCCCAACCTCCTTTCCCAACCGCGAACCGTTACCTTTTTATCTGCCGCTCCCCTAAATACTTAAACTACCCACGCCCGCCGATTGGCTGTCCCATAGTCTACCAAATCGTTCGCGAAAATGGGAGTAAAACAGCTCCAAAACACCATGCCGACAGCATCCAACGGATCGCATCTACCTGCAAAAATCTTGCCGGAAGCCTCGACCTCCCTTCCCAACCGCAAATGGTTCAAATCTTCGTATCTATCGTCGGCCATCTCATCGATTAACCGGAAACCGTTTTTTGAAGTCATTGGGTTTGCCGAAGCACGCCTGCGGGCGGACGGATCCGCGACTTAATTCACGTCATATTACGTTGAAAAACCAAAAAAGTCGTGAACGGTTACCAAAATTCTGACTCTAAGTTTCTTTCCGGATACCCCAAGGATTCGCCTTCGGGGTAAATCTCAATCACTAAAAATGGTTAATAGCGATTTGATGTCAGCTTTTAATAGGGTATCCGGTTACGCAATTGATCAACGGTGGTATTGGGGGGACATGGGGGCAGGCTCTTCATGGCAGGCTCATCGTGACTTGGGGCTCTTCGTGGCTTTTATTAAAACGTTAGAAACAAAAAAACATTTAAATTTTGCTACCGAGTACTCAATTTGCGAAAATTGACAGGAAAGATCAAACTGAAGCCGAGCAGAAACCGATTTATTAAAGAAAAATTGGGGATGGGATCTTGCAAGAATCGTGAAATAGGAGTATTTTCTTAAAAAAATTACGTTTCTTCAAAAGAAATTGGCGCTGTAGCTCAATTGGTTAGAGCACTGGCCTGTCACGCCAGAGGTTGCGGGTTCGAGCCCCGTCAGCGTCGCTAACACAAAAGCACACTATATTCGTCTGGAATTCACTTTTGTGAGTTACCGCCAACAAGGCGAGCAGACCCGTATTTATAGAACGACTACTGAAAAATTCTCAGTAGTCTCAATAAAAAGGGTTTCTGCTATGGTAAGGCCAAAGGAAAAAACTCCGAAACGCCAATTTCAAATCAGTGGGCAATCGGTGGTACCAATCGACGGATGAGACTTCTACGGATGAGACTTCTATTTAGGGACGCATGATAGCCCGGAGTCAATCGCCCGCTATGCTGTCTTGGTTGGGCAATATCTAAAAAAATGGCTGTCAGTTACCTGACGACTTCAACTGGGATGATGCAAAAGAGCAGGCTAACTTTTTGCTTAACTTCGATGCCCCGCAGCACCAAGAAATTTGCCTAAACCACTAAAACGGTACCTGACACCTTTTTTGACTTCAATCCAAATTCATCACGCATTGAAGGCAGTACGGCGACGATAACGTGGCGGCGGAGTTGACGGTCCTCTTCACGAACCGGTCCACCGCCGCTCACGTTCATCGACTGGTTCGCCAATTTGATCGTGTGGTTTTCGCGTTCAGTACCGACCGATTACGCGGAGTTCCTGTGCATCATCGTACACAGCATCGCAAAGTGCTGAAAGCTCGCGGCCGGGCATCCCGGTGGCCGTTGGATTTCCGGGATAGTCATTGAAACTGCCGCTTCCGCCGTAGACACCGGTGATGCTTGAGGACAGATCGTTTAGCTCCTCGTGTGTGAAACCGTTGGCGAGCAGGTGCTCAGCGTGCGCCAGGCAATTCGCGAAGTGTTTCGTCCAGTCGCAAAGTTCGTCGCGTCGAAGGATATCAACCAGTTGTCGAAGGCCAGTCAATAGTCGTTCAAGATGCGGTCTTCGGTTGATCATGTGAAAGCATTTCAGCGTCGGTTGAAAACTCCCATGCCGTGCCGTGTGCATCGGCGAACGAAAACGATAACGGGGTTGCCACCGTTAGTATTAACCAATAAATTGCAACTGGAAGGCGACTCCCGTTGATCGCCGTTGTTATCCTGATCTATTGACGGGCGCGGTTTGTGCGATCCGACAACGCCTCGGTAACGAATTCGGAAAGGTCAATATTCAGGTTTTGCTGCGAGTCAACGAACCCTTGATTGTAGTTCAGCCCGATCATTTTTTGACGAAGGCTTTCTGCTGAATCGACCCCTAACAGTTTTAGTGACTTTGCAGTTGCCTGTAGCACTTCCCGTTTTTTGGGGAGTACTGCCGAAACCAATGAGCCATCGTGATCGTCTATTGCGTGACTCTCAGCACAAAACAGATTAATTATATTTCCAATAAGTTGTTTGTCCTTCTTTTTGCCGAACTCATGATCATCAAGCGTTTTCAGATCATGATAGACCATGTTGCTGAAAACGGCTGAAGCGAAGGCAGTGTGGAGTTGAGCCGTATAAACAAGGTCTTCCTCTGATTTCTGTCGGTAAACATATGTTGAGGTTGTCCAAGTTGCTGCTGCTGAAATTACAATCGTGAAAAAAATAATTCCCACTATTGTGATTGGCTTCATTAAACGACTTTCCAGTTCGATAACGACCATGTTGACCGAGCCCCCGCCAACACGGATCCTAAAGTTCGAAACGGACCGTCGGGGGCTTCGGTCCAGCATTTTGTTATTCCGCGCCTTCTTCAACATCTTCGAACGTGGACAGCCTCCCGAGCAACTCTGTGAAGTCGGTCGCGAGTAACATCCCGTCCTTCGCTGAGAATGTTTCATCGTCTTCGAGAGACTCGCATTCGTGATCCCAAAAGTAGATACATCCAAACTTCGACTGCTTGATGCACATCGTAAAAATGTCGGCGCCTCGTGCGATGGGCAAGTGCCCATTGGGCAAGACCGGCGAGTGAATTTCAATCCCCCATTGAATGCTGATCCCTGGCTTGGCTTTGCTGTGCAGTCCATAGAACGTGTCAATGGACACATTGTCGATGTAGGGATGACCAGGGATCGACACAAACCCCGGATTAGGATATCCGCCGTTGGTTGATTTGAGGAACCGTGCGTAGTCCTTCGGGAGCTTGGCCCCGATCTGCTTCTCTAACTCAAGGACCTGAATGTCATTTGCTTTCTTCACGCCTGGCGCCGCTTTGAATTTGACGGATTCCGGCTGGAGTTCAATGTAGCCGGATGAGAGTTTTTCGCCAATTAGTTTCTCGGTCGTCGTTTTCGCATCGGATGTCGCGTCAAACGTCTTCGTTTTCACGTTTGGACTCGACCCAACGCGAGCATACTCGACTGTTTGTTTCTTTCCATGAAGTGAAATGTTCCAGTATTTTCGAGAGGAGCCGTCATCGAGCAAGAATTTACGTGATGCCATAACATTCAGTTTGCGGGATAACGTTCGAGCTAAGCTGGCACCGACGGTATGGCGCCAGGCCCGCGAGGCGGTAGAGTGGAAACACCGGCTCGCGGGCCTGGTGACGTGCCGTTGGGGCTCAGCTTGAGCGAGGGGTTAAGCGTCGCTGCGCGCTGACGGCAGGAGGCGCTTTTTCTGCGAGCTTCCCTGCCACATACTTATGCAAGACGCTGGCGATCAGGGTTTGGTACGGCAT
>JBGTHU010000102.1:0-9571 GCA_041745975.1 Mariniblastus sp. | reverse complement strand
GTTCGTCATCGGGTTGATCCAATCGGATTTGTTTCAACGTATCCACGGTGTAACTTATTTCGCCTCGTTCCATCTCCAATTTGGAAAGATAGAACGCTTGGCACCCGGCGATTGCCAATTCGATCATTTCACAGCGTTGGCGATTGCTGGCGATAGGTGGCCGCTGCTTGAGCGGTTGCTGGGCACAAGGGATTAGCCAAACCTGATCGAGTTGAGCCGATTGGCGGCATTGTTCGGCCAAGATTAAATGTCCTAGGTGGATCGGATCGAACGATCCGCCGAAAATTCCAATTCTCATTTTTGATCTTCTGTGCGGGAAAAAAGGGGACGGGGGTAATTTACGGAGGCGGTGGCCTCTCTGGAGGCGAATGAACTTGGGGAGGGCGGCCACGGGGGCGGAGGGTGTAATTCAGTCCAGTGCGTTGGGCTACTTTCTGCACCCAAGCGTCATCTCCGAATGGACGACCACGCTCAATGCATATCCGCAATGC
Source organism: Mariniblastus sp. (assembly GCA_041745975.1). Taxonomy (GTDB): domain Bacteria; phylum Planctomycetota; class Planctomycetia; order Pirellulales; family Pirellulaceae; genus Mariniblastus. The sequence goes on along the minus strand of JBGTHU010000102.1, from coordinate 9,080 downwards.
TGCCAGTTCCTTTTCGGTCAGTGCTTGATTGACCCGCTCGACCCAGTTCGCCCCTCGTGGGATCGGCCAGGTTGAGAGGTGTTGCTTGGCTCGTTTCGGCTTTTGCAGCCATTCCCACAACGATCCATACTTCCAGTCTTCGGCCTGGATCACCAATCCGGCACGTAGTGGGTTGCGTTCGACGTACCGACAGACCACTAAGAAATGATCGTCATCCGCGATGGGAAAACTCTTGAAGCGAGCTTGATACAAATGGCCTTCCCCGGATGTTTGATAGTGGGCGTGGTACCGGAGAGTATGCGTGGCAGTGACCCAACGCAGCAACCGCCCCATCGCTCCGTCTTCGCCGGGTCGCAAGACCATGTGCCAATGATTGGGCATCAAGACAAAGGAAAACATTTCGACGGGGTATTTTTCCAGTCCCTGCCCCAACACGCGGAGGAACGCTTCGTAATCTTCGGCTTTATGGAAAATCGTCTGACGCCGATTACCGCGATTCAGGGCATGGTAAATCGCACCAGCTTCATCGGCACGTTTTTGTCGAGGCATGATAATTCTCCACCAACGGATTTGGTTCTATCTCCCACCCCTCATTCCGACGATTCTAATTTAATCGCTCCGACTAAAAAAGACCCCCGTCCCCTTTTTTTCTTCACCGCCAGCACCCTTACTTTTTGGCCGCCCGGTTGTTATAAATAGCGCAGGTCCTTAGTTATGGAGTGTGCCGTCTGATGTGGGTTCGCAAACGCGTCGATATACGACTGACAGACATTTTTTTCGCGGTTTCCGCATGTGCTCGCTCGTGCGATCGCCAGGCATGTTTGCGAGCGATCGAAGAATTGTGGCAGCCGGAATTCACTTTGGTCTGTCTTTCGGTTCGCAGTGGCTTTGAATTATTGATGCAAGGTGTCTGCTGGCCACAGGGAAGCGAAATCTTGTTCACCGGATTAACGATTCCTGACATGCCTCGCATCGCGGAGAAGCATGGTTATCGTCCACGCCCGTTGGATTTAACTTTGGAAACACTGGCAGTTCAGGAAGACCAAATTCGATCGCGGATCACGCCCCAAACGAAAGCGATCGTCATTGCCCATCTTTTCGGAGGACTCATTGATTTGAATCCGGTGGTACGTGTTGCGCAAGAATTCGGATTGATGGTCATCGAGGATTGCGCGCAAGCCTACGCGGGCTCGTCATTTCAAGGGGATGACCGAGCCGATGTTTCAATGTTTAGTTTTGGCCCGATCAAAACCAATACTTCGCTGGGGGGTGGGGTCTTGGTCGTGCGAGATCGCGTACTTCTCGCTCGACTTGGCAAAGCGCACGAAGCATGGCCACTTCAGTCCAACCTGACGATGCTGCGACGATTGGTCAAATATACGCTGGTAAAGACCCTCTCTACGTATGCGGTTGCCGGAATTTTAGCGAGGGTATTTCGATGCTTGGGTCGCGATCATGATCAATTGGCGATTCGCTTGTCACGCGGTTTTGTGGGAAGAAACTTCTTTCAAAAAATTCGGCAGCGTCCGTCGGCTCCTTTGCTGCGATTGATGCACCGTCGCTTTCAGGCTTTTGAAGTAGGCAGTATCCTCCAGCGAACCCAACTCGGTGATTCGTTGGCTCAAGCCTTAGCCGATTCAGTGTACGTCTTAGGCTCGGAATCGAATCGGCAGACCTATTGGGTTTTTGCTATTCTGGTACCTGACCGAGACACTCTGATCCAACGTCTGTGGAGGAAGGGTTTTGATGCCACCAAGAATTCAAGTCTGCGATTGGTGGCAGAACAAGCCGCTGAGCCTTCGCCAGCCGTCGCTGAACTTTCGACAACTCCACTTGAGACCTTTGATTGCCCACAAATACAGTTTATTTTGGAGCATATCGTATTCCTTCCTTTCGACTCTCAGATGGGATGCGAAGAAATTCAACGCTTGGCTAGGACAATACTAATGGAAAAAAGGGGACGGGGGTAATTTACGGAGGCGGTGGCTTCTCTGGAGGCGAATGAACTTGGAGAGGGCGGCCGCGGGGGCGGAGGGTGTAATCCAGTCCGGTGCGTGGAGGATGTTTAAAGGACAGGCCAATATGTATTGGACGAATCTTGCAAAATTTCGCGGTTCCATCTAGCGACGTTGCAACTGATGGTTCGGACAACGGCACAAACGGTGGGACCGAACAGCATCGATTACCGCAAGGTGTTTCGAATTTGAAAGCCTACCCACCGCTGCAGCGCGGCATGGTCTTGGCGATTGTTCTGTAATATTTCAACAACGAACTACGGATTTCGGCTCAATACGACGAACGTTTTCTCGCCGCCACCGATGCAAAGCAATTGATGGAGGCATTCCACGATGAGCTATTGTGGCTGCTTTCCCCTCCTTATTTTGAAGCCTTGGCTCGCGTCGCCCCCGCAAGAAATGCCCCCAAATATGCCATCGGCAAGTAAGCAACGACCAAGTCAATAACCTGGAACCATAACGGGCCTCCCAACAAGATCACAGCTGCAATCCCCCCCAGCAGAAAATAACACCCAACAACAATGGCAAGCGTCATATGACGACTGGCCGCAAGTTTCGTAGTGACGAACGCTCCAACCAATGTACCCAAAGCATGACTCAGAAATGGGAACAGAAAGTTTACGGGCGAAAACAAATGCATGCTCTCTCTCAACTTTTCCATCGATGATACGTCAGCACCTTCTGGAATGGGAATCACCATTGGCCCTAAACTAACCAGAATAATGTTAGTTAAACTTCCTAGCACAACTCCAACAACGACAGCCACAATATTCTTGACAATCATATTAACCTTTTTCCCTCCAACCTGGAGATGTCGTTGTGAAAAAAATCGCTGAACAGCAAAGCTTTTTGCAACTCTTAATTCCCAAGATTGTCCAAGAGAACCTGCAAATTGTCAATATCTAGAAATCGCTCGCCAGCCAATAATCCCAGTCCAGTCTCCCCAAATTGACAGGTCCGCGAGGAAATAATCTTGCTCTGAAATTTTGGAGACTACCCGGTGAGCATGCCTACGTGGATCGACGTCGACGTATACTTAGTGCTCCTGCAACGGATCCAACCAACAATAGTGATGATGGTTCGGGAACGGCATTAAATTCGAATCGAATATTATCCAATCGATAACCATAGCTTGCTCCGGTGCTGCCAATTCCAAAGCCCACAGAGTTGAAATCTGTGATGAATAACCCGTCAGGCAAAAGGGTGACAGGATCAATTCCTATGTCGGTGACGTTGATATGCGTTATACCGTTGACCAGGACTTGAAGATTGATCCCGTCGTCAACGCGTTCCAAAAGCAATGCGATCTCATAGGGGGCCAAATCATTGAATCCGCTGAACGGATTAACCGTATCCGTACCCAATTCGTACAAACCGCCGGCAAGGATGGTTGCGCCATCTGCCGCTTCACGATAAGCAGTTGCCCCCGATTGTTCGACTCCCAAAATGAACGTATAACCGGAATCGTCCCCCGCAAAGGCCAGAAAATTACTACCGTTGTCGGTGGTGATAGGTGTCCCACCATCATTGAACAACCCAAATCGGAAGCTGGCACTAGTGCCTGTAACCATTCCTGTTCGCCGAAAATCAAAGCTTAAGGTAGCCGTATCACCAATGGTATTTAGGGGCACTGTATCAAAGCTGGCAGCAAAGGCACCAAACGTTGGATCGGCAGCGTTGGGAGATACATCCAAGGCGTTACCACTTCCAATTCCCGCTGAATCATCACCGATCCCTAGATTGATCCGATTGTTACGATACCAGTTCAAATCATTTGGATCATCCGCATCGTCGAACCTTGTTGGAGGCGAGCCGATGTCAAAAGTGTCATGGAAGATAAGGTCGGCAGCCAAGGGCTGTGAGCAACAGGCGATCCCTAGCGCGATGGCTGCAAAGATTTTTAATCGCAGGAGGCAACTCCCGTACCGCGAAATTGTGTTGGACGTCAGATGACATTCCGCTTGAACCCACTCGCGTTCTGAAAATTGGTTATTACTCATTGAAATTCGTCCTGTACCAGAAGGGTTGTCGTTAACAAAAAGGGCATTTGGCCTGCACATCGAGGCACCGTCTCAAAGAAATAGTATTTGAGACGGACGGCACTAATCTTTGCCAAATCCTCTATACCTCATGAGGCCTTTAGATTGAAAATGCGACGCGAAAAATTGAAAGTTTTACGAATCTCTTTGGAGTTGCGACCGTTTCATACTGGGAATCTCGGTTAACATGCTGCTCTTTATTTATCAAGCATGGCTCTAAGACCAACGGCGGATTAAAATATACGAACGCCGACGCTGGCAGCGTCGGCCAGGTGGCGAATTTTGCCATCTTCTGACGCCAAAGTTTTCATCTGTCCTTCGCCAAACATCAACAAACATGGGCCTTGTGCTTTGTTTATCCTAAATAAAGTTTTTTGTTTTTTTGCGTCTGATTCTCTGCTAGAATGTATCTGGAGGTATTGAACCGTGACGAATGAACCTGAAGACCGGCTTGGTAGTAATTCGAGAAAAGTTGACGAGCCGATTTTTTCGCGAAATTGCGAACCTTATGAGTGCGAACCTTATGAGTGCGAACTCAACGAACTGTTGCAACGAGCATCAAGTGGAGACGCAAACGCCCTTGCCGAGTTGATTGGCGCAAGCCGTGATTACTTGTTACTTATCGCAAATCAGGAACTCGACAGAGATTTGAACAAAAAACTGGGCCCTTCCGATATTGTGCAAAGTGCCATGCTAGCAATCCATCAAAACTTCGATCAGTTCCGCGGTGCCAGTCGCGAGGCGTTTTACGGCTGGATTCGGCAAATCCTGCTACGCGGGGTTCATCAAGCCAGACGCAAATTCAAAGCAGCTGACAAACGGGATATCCGTCGTGAGATTGCGATTCAGCAACGATCGGCAGAGACATTCAATTTTTTGGAACCTTCAGGTGGCGATTTGACTCCCCACTCCCATGCTGTTCATTCCGAAGAGAAGCGGATACTAACACATGCACTCAGTCGACTTTCGTCCGATCACCAACAGGTCATCGCTTGGAGGAATCATGAGCAATTATCCTTCGCGGAAATCGGTCGACGATTAGATCGCAGCGAGGCCGCATCCCAAAAACTCTGGACTCGCGCTGTTGCCAATCTCAAACAGGAATTGGCAGCCTTGGGCTTTGTATCAGGCGAACCGTAGCGTGAGCTCCAACTGGTTGTGTAAAGGAAATTAATTGATGTCAGATCGCGATCAGGTGAAACCAGAATCCGGCGAAGAGCTAACTGAGTTCATAGAATCGCACCAAGAGATTTTGGACTTACTCGACCGAGTATGGCGTGCAGATCGAACGAAAGAAAATTTAATACAGAATTCGCCACCAGGTGAATCAGAAATCAAAACGCCTCAGTTTGCCAATGAAAAAACAAAACCGTTTCGTCGACAAACGTTCGCATCTCCCGCGGCATTCAACCATGCTCAGGTTCAACATGATCATCGGAAATCGACGAGTCTGGTACAATCGCAATCTCACCGTTTCGACCCTGAACTACCTCGAAAAATTGGCCGATTTGAAATTGTGAGCCTGTTGGGACAAGGAGGTTATGGACTCGTCTACCTCGCTCGCGACCCTCGCTTGCGACGGGATGTGGCGCTCAAAATTCCTCGGCCCGAAGTGGTGATGACCGATGAGCTACGGTTGCGATTCCTGCGCGAATCAGAATTGGCCGCAGCGCTCAGTCATGCGCAAATCGTGCCGGTATTTGAAGCAGGTAATTTCGGGCCGATTTGCTACATCGCATCGGCCTTTTGTGATGGTCCCACTCTCGGCCAGTGGGTGCAGCAGCAGGATGTACCGATTCACCCGCTGGTAGCGGCCCGCCTGGCTATTGGCTTGGCCGAAGCGATCCAGCATGCTCATTTGCGACATGTCATTCATCGCGATCTTAAACCATCCAACATCCTCGTCGAACGTTCAAACCAACCTATCGAAATCGCGTTGTCCGGTGGTATCTCATCGATCTCTCCATCGATCTCTCCATCGATCGTACAGGGCAATTGCAGCGAAATACCCAAGGATTACGGATTTCGGTTTAGCAAAACAACTTGATTCGATTCAACATGTTACGCATTCTGGATCAATGGTCGGCACACCCTCGTTTATGGCCCCCGAGCAAATCGAAGCGCATCAGGGAAATGTTGGGCCAGCGGCTGATATTTATTCCCTGGGCGCGATTCTGTATTTTTTGATTTCGGGTCGTCCTCCCTTGGTCGGTGAAACGTTAATGGAAACCATAAAAATGGTTGCCACCGAGATACCGCCTTCGCTGCGCACACATCGGTCTGATATTCCTCGCGATCTGGACGCAATCTGTCTCAAATGTCTTGAGAAGTCGCCAGCAAATCGGTACCCCAATGCGACTGATTTAGCTGCCGACCTGCAACGATTTCTTGACGGTCATCCAGTCAAAGCACGCTCCGCTACTGTTCGGGACCGACTGAACCGTTGGAGCAAACGCAACCCGGAATTGGCACTTTCGATTGCAGCGCTGATCGTGGTCGTTCCCCTGGCTTTGTTGGTGACCGGCATCCTGTTGATTCGCAGTGAACAGAATCGAAATTTGGCCGAGTCGAGAGGAATCGAATTACTGGCTGAAATTGACGCCAAACAAGCGGCGTTGGCTCTGTCAGTTCGGCGATCAGAGCAACTCACGACTGCCTTGGACCGACTATTCACTTCGGTCGCGACCACACCTGAAATTCGTATTCCCGGAGCCGAATCGCTGCGAAGTCGATTGCTGGACGAGGTGAATCATTACGCATCGGAAATCGCAAACGAGCAGCCTACAGACGCTGATTCTCACGGGTTCCTGATAAACTCGGTTCGTCGAATCGGCGAGTTGAGATATGCGCTGCGAGATTATGAGGGTTCATTGGAGGCGGCACAACGAGTTCAAGAGTTAATCCAAGCTGCGCCATCCACTCTTCGTTCGATCCAATGGAACGCGGTGAGTGGCCAATCATTGCAGGCAAAAACTTTGGCCGCTTTGGGGCGGGAAACGGAGTTTATTAGCATGTCCCAGTCGGCAATCCAGGCTGGCAGGCAATTACAATCGGAATCTCGGCAAGACAATATCTCGTTAGCCAAGTTGTTCACCGAATTGGCAATGGCGGCGTCACAATACGGGCAACGAAGCTGGGCCAATCAATGGTCCGCTGAGGCAATTTTGTTGTGGGAAACGATCAGCCCAGAACAGGATAACCTCGAGAACAGATGTGACCGAATGACGGCGTACTTTGTTTCGGGAAATGGTTTGGCGGCTTCTCAGAAAACCAACGAGGCGAGCGCGATTCTGAAAGAGTCACTCGCTGCCGCTGAAACCGTACTCGATGAACACACAGGCCTCTCACCCGACTTCGTCGCTCGGATTGCCGACGCCTATCGTATTTATGGATTTACTCAAAAAAACGACGTCGAAAGAAGCACGATTGCGTTTGCTCGAAGTACGCAGCTGATCGGTGGACTAATGGCCGATCACCCACTCATCGGAGAGTATTCGGTGCAACTAGGAAGACTGAGTTATTCTTGGGCGCTGGCTGATTTCGTTTCGGGGCGATTTGAAGATGCTGCAGACCGACTTGCCCTGCATGTGGATGCTGTAGGTGAATCGTTGATCCAGTTTCCGCCTCATGAATCGTCCCTGCAACGTCAATTAGCGGATGCACAAGCACTTCTGGGGTATGTGTTCAACTATTTGAATCGGGATCAAGAAGCGTTAGCAGCATTGAAAAGCGCCCGGAAAACAAATCAACGCCTCGTCGAATTAACCCATGGATCGTTACAGGCTCGATTGCAACTACAAGGCGTTGTGGGAGGGTTAGCCGCGTTGTACAGCAAGATGGACCAGCATGCCGAGGCAGTTGAGTTGCTGGAACAATCTAATGAACAGCTGCGTCTGATTCTGGAAACTGATCCAGACAACGGTGAATGCTCTCGCTTTCTGGCGACTAACTTAGGGCATTTGCGAACCTCTCTATCTCAACTCAACCGCTGGGAGGATGCATTGGTGGCTTTCAATGAATCGATGCAATTTGACAACGTCCTATTGGAAGGATTCAAGCGGGGCCAACGGGCCAAGATCTACTTGCGACTGGCACAATGGGAATTGGCTTGGTCCGATTTTCAATCTTTTTCCGAATGTCCAGCACCAACCAACCCATTGGAAGCTTTCGAATTCGCTTCGGAATCCATGGACATTCTTAAAACGCTTGAAAGTGTCGTGGAGTCGGCTTCCCCAATCGACCGCAATCGGCTTCTGACGATTCGCGAGTCAGCCGTAACGGAAGCCCTACGGCGATTGAAGGAAATGCGGGACAATCCGCGAATCGAAGAACAGCATTGGCGGCAGCTATTTCCACAACCACTTGCTGAATCCGGCGACTGTCACGTACCGATTGAAATCGGACTTTGGCGGGCAGAGAACGATCGTTGATCCGTTTTCGCTAACGCACCTTTTCATCGTGATACTTGCATCGACGCTCCAATAACAGACTGTGAGCGATGCCACGTTCCACAACCCCAAGATAGTAAAGGTGGCAAAGCGAGCACCAATCATTCTGCCACGTGAGGCGGGCGTAAGCATTGTCTCGATAGGTTTGTGAGCGCTCCGATCATTTTTTGTTTTTGTAACCGTTCACGAGATCTATCGCCTCACAAAATCGGCGAAATTCTTAGGCAGTTTGAGGCAACTACCGAAGCATTTATCAGCCAATGCCACACGTCGAGTGATTGTTGTTTCGGCAGGAACCTCAACCTCCCTACCAAACCGTGAACGGTTACCTGTTTTTTTCGTCGGATTCTCAGACTTTTTGCCTCTAGGGGTTTGAGTAGGATTCGCAATCTCACATTGAACTTCATCCCTGTAAATTCATTTGAGAGCAATGCGATGGCTGAACAGAACCGCAGTTTAAAAATTAATTGCCGACGGGCTTTCTTGGCGGCGTTGTTTACGCTGTTTCCAGGTCTTGTAATTGCCCAGAATCGAATCGATATCATAGCGCAAACAGGCCAAGTCGCTCCTGATGGAAA
>JBGTHU010000101.1:0-1604 GCA_041745975.1 Mariniblastus sp. | reverse complement strand
GTCGAAACTAAAGGGCTCCGTTTAGGCTTGGACGTTTTTGCTGACGAACCCAGTGGAGGATCCGGTAGTTTTTCCGATGCGATTCTTCAATTGCCTGGAGTATACGGAACCCACCATGTGGGGGCATCAACTGACCAGGCTCAAATGGCCATCGGAGAAGAAGCTGTTCGATTAGTAAAAGTGTTTATCGAAACAGGCGAAGTGGAAAACTGCGTCAATCTGGCGTTGCAAACCCCCGCCACCACGAATTTGACGGTACGGCATCGAAACCGACCGGGGGTGTTGGCCCATGTGTTTTCAATTGTTGGGCAGGCTGGAATCAATGTTGAGAAGATGGAAAACATTATTTACCAGAATGCACAAGCCGCAACTGCCAGAATTCAGCTGGATGCCCCTTTGAGTGAGGAGGACGTTTCACGAATCAGCCAAAATGCCCATGTGCTGGCGATCGATCAATCAAATCTGGGTTAGTTTTGGTGAAACCGTTCAAGAGCATGTGGTCGCTCTACCCAATTGGCGGAAATCGCAGGGAGGGTAATTGCTCCCGCCGCGACAATTCTTGGCGAATGTAACATTGTGAGGTTTGAGATTGGACGTCGTTTTTCGAACCGATGCATCAACGGGAATTGGCAGCGGGCACGTCATGCGTTGCTTGACGTTGGCCATTGCCCTTAAACAGCGAAATGTTCGCTGCGGATTTGTCTGTCGTAAGTTACCCGGTAATCTGATGCCTCGTATTGAGCAGGCTGGATTTCCGGTACTGGGTCTGCCATTTAACGGCGGCGATCAATCTAATTTTGAGGCTGCGATTGGGCCGCGTGCAAAGGATTGCTTGAAAAAGGGACACTTCCTTTCTTTTCAGACAGCAAAGTCACGGAAGATTAAATCACCTTCCAAGGGTTATTCCTCTTTTCAAACGGAGCCAAACTGGAGGGAATTTTTTGATCCCCAAGTTCCACTGGCCGTGCCCCCCAATTCAACCACCACGATTACAGACGGAATCACCGCGTTGCGGAGGGTGTTTGGTTGGGATGAATTGGAGCGGCAGTCCGATGTCGATTCCGATCGTCCGGTCGGTCAACATCGATTTCGTCAGTCATCAAAGCGCGAATTGGCGATCAAAACAAGAATCGATTGGTTGATTGTCGATCACTACTCAATTGACTGGCAATGGGAACAAGCGATACGTCCATATTTTAAGCAACTGATGGTCATTGACGACAAAGCGGATCGACGTCACGATTGCGACTTACTGCTGGATCAAAACCTAGTGGACGAATGGCAAAGCCGTTACCAAGGCAAGGTGCCTGCCAGGTGTCGGGTGATGCTGGGACCAGAATTTGCAATGTTGCAACCTGAATATACCAAGATCCGGTCATTGCTTCAGCAGAATGAGAAAATTCAAGACAAACCCCAGGAGTCCTTCCCGAACAAACCGATACAAAGGATATTCGTCTATTTTGGAGGGGCCGATCAGAAAAATATCACCGCGCAAGTAATGGCGGCAATCGAAAAGGCGGGACGTTCTGACTTGACCATCGATGTGGTCACCAGTTTGGAATCGATTGAAAACGGCTGTTTCGCATCGTTTACAAAGAGTGCTG
>JBGTHU010000100.1:0-6617 GCA_041745975.1 Mariniblastus sp. | reverse complement strand
CGCCAGGCCAAAGAGTTGGTCGATAGTGGAGCACTGGGGCGAGTGATTTTGATCAAATCGACAGGTCGTGGGCCGGGCGGGCCGGGAGCCTGGATGTATGATTTGGATAAAAGCAACGGAATTGTGGCAGAGGTCAATAGTCACGATATCGATTCGTTGCATTGGTTCACCGGCTCCTTGATTTCGCGTGTGTATGCCGAAGCCCACAACTTTAAGACCCCGGAAGCCCAGCAGGAATTTCCTGACTTTTACGACAACTTGGTTGTCAATCTACGCTTTGCCGATCATACCTTGGGCCTGATCGATGGCACCTGTCCAGCGACTTACGGTTACGACGCCCGCGTGGAAATTTTATGCGAAGGGGGCGTCGTGTTCGTGGGAGCTGCGGCGGAGCATGGTTTTGGGTGGATTGACGCTCAGGGCCGAACACACGGACAAGCCGTTAAAAGTTGGAGAGGATTGTTTCGCGATGCCTACAACGTCGAAATGCAACATTTTGTCGAATCGATCCGGCAACAGCGTTCTCCCCAGGTGACCGGCGAGCATGGCTTGCAGGCGGTCCGCGTCGTGGAGGCGATAAATCGCTCGATTCGCTCCCAACAGCCGATCGATCTGAATCAGGAGGTGGTGGCATGAGCCAGATGCTGGCCGCTCAATATTCTCAAGCGGAATCGGTGCAGTTTCGCGAAATGCCGATCCCCGAGATTGGTCCCGACGAATTGTTACTGCGAGTGGAGGCGGCTTCCATCTGTGGCACAGATCTGAAAATCGTGCGTCATGGCCATCGCAAGTTGGAGGCGGGGCAGTCGCTCATCTTGGGCCACGAATTCGTTGGTACCATCGATCGGGTCGGTGCGGCCGTCAATGAATGGGCATTGGGAAGTCGCGTCGGTGTGGCTCCTAATGTTGGATGTGGAGGCTGTGCCATGTGCGTTCGCGGCTTGCCAAACATGTGCCCCCGCTTTGGGGCCTATGGTGTCACTTTTGATGGTGGACATGCCGAGTACGTTCGGATTCGCGCGGCTTCGCTGCATCAAGGCTCCGTCGTCCGGCTCTCCCCACAAGTTGATTCGGTGGCCGCTTCCTTGACCGAGCCATTGTCGTGCGCACTCAGTGGAGTTCGAGTGGCCGACATTGGACTGGGGGACGTCGTCTTGGTGTACGGAGCGGGGCCGATGGGGTTGCTGCTGATGATGTTGGCGCGACGGTCGGGTGCCGCTCGAGTCATTGCCGTCGATCTGGATGAATCCCGCTTGGCCTGGGCCAGCCGCGTGGGAGCAACCGACGTGATCCACTCGACCACTGAATCGGTCACCGATTGGGTCAAATCGCAAACCGACGACCAGGGAGTCAATGCGGTTTTGATTGCGGTTCCCTGTCCCGAATTGCAACAACAGGCGTTGGATATTCTACTTCCTTACGGTCGGCTTTGTCTGTTCGCCGGATGGTCGCGATCTGCCAGTGCAGTGCCCCTCGATACCAATCCGATCCACTATAAACAGTTGACGGTCGGTGGCATGACGGGGGGCAGTCCCCGGGATTTCCGCGAAGCCCTGAAATTGATCGAGTCGGGTGAAGTCAAGGTGCAAGACATCATATCCGATGTCTTTCATTTTGCTGATTTAGCCGCGGCCTATGAGCGAGCATTGAGTGGTGCAGGTATGAAAATTGCCATTGCCCGGGAAAGAAAGCACTGCCGATCGGGAACTGCGGCGACCGCCATGGCTGGCAGTTCAGATTTACCGAATCGCGATATCTATCCAGTCGCTGGCCTGCCAGTTCCGCCTTCTGAATCTGAGGAGGCGGCGACATGAATTATCTATTGGGTGTTGATCTTGGCACGCAAGGGACGAAGGCAGCATTGTTCAACGACCAAGGTGATTCGTTGGCGCAAGGCTTTGTGCCCTCTCGTTTATTGCGGACGAAGAAAGGACATGTCGAAGAGAACCCAGAACATCAGGTTGACGCGGTTTGCCAAAGTATCCGCAAATGCTTGCTCGATGCCGCTGTCGATCGGAAAGAGATCAAGGGGATGGCGATCGCCGGCCAAATGGCGGGTGTGTTAGGGGTTGACCGAAAAGGCTACCACGTGACCCCCTACGATTCGTGGCTGGACACGCGCTGTGCCGATCAAGTAAATTTCATTGAAGAACGGGCGGGAGAACAGGTCATCTCCTTAACCGGTTCAGCCCCCAGTTTCAATCATGGCCCGAAAATGTTGTGGTGGAAAGTTCACCGCAAGTCGGTGTATCGCCAAATCCAAGCCTTTGTCCAGCCAGCCGCCTACGCTGCCATGCGACTTTGCGGCATCGATGGCCAGCAGGCCTTTATCGACGCGACCTATCTGCACTTCACTGGTTTCGCCGACAATCGGCAACAGCAATGGTCTGACCCTTTGTGCGCCGAACTCCAGTTTGATCGTGACAAACTGCCCCGGATTGTCGATCCCCACACGATTGTCGGGGAAGTGACCCGCGAGTTTGCCAAGCGTTGCGGCTTGCAAGCCGGAACGCCGGTCGCAGCCGGCTGCGGCGATACGGCCGCCAGCTTTTTAGCCTGCGGAGCGACACGGGCCGGAATAGCGGTGGACGTGTCAGGAACGGCGTCAGTTTTTGCCGCCACTACCGAAAATTTTGTGGTGGATCGCAGCTCCCGTACGCTCAGTTGTGGTCGTTCGGTCGTCCCCGGTCTTTGGCATCCTTACGCCTACATCAACGGAGGCGGGTTAAACATCGAGTGGTTTCGCCAGGTCCTCGGTGATTCGAGTTGGGGGGCCAAGGAAGCGGACTTCCAACAGTTGGAATCGCAGCTCCAGTCGATACAGCCGAGCCCAGACTTGCCACTTTTTGTACCTCATTTTGCGGGGCGCGTCAGTCCTTACCAATCAAGCTTGCGGGGGGCTTGGGCCAACCTCAATTGGAGTACCGACTTAGCCGAGTTGTACTATGCCGTGTTGGAGTCGGTGGCGTTGGAGTATGGCATCTATCGCCAACGGGTGGACGACTTGGCGCCCCACCCACCGCTCACAGAGCTGCGAATCACCGGCGGTGGCCAGCACAGCGAGTATTGGAATCGACTGAAGTCCGATGCGCTCGGAATACCCGTTCGGGTCATTTTGCAACCACAGGGAGCCCCCCTGGGAGCAGCGATTTTGGCGGGCCAGGCCGTGGGGTTGATTCAGGATTTACCGGCCGCCGCTCAACAATGGGCCAAAGCTGGGAAGGCGATTCGTCCCCGACCGGGCCGTACTCGCATCCTGAAACAGCGACTCGATCGTTACCAGCGACTGTTACATCAACTTAAAGAGGTTTAACTCCCATGAATCCAATTGCCGACTCAGACCATCAAGCTTGTCGCGTGCGGCCCGCAATCGTTGCAGGATGGAACAATGAACTTCAGGCCGCGACAGTTCCCACGTTTTATTTTATCGGCGTCACGACCGGTGGTTCGTCCATCATGCGAGTTTTTCCCCATTGGGCGAAGCGTCTGCAATTGGGGCCGGTTGCAATTCAAGGGATCGATTGCCGGCTCCATGACGACCCGGAAGTGTATCGGCAGGTAGTTCAATTTTTGAAACATGACCCGAAATCGTTGGGGGGCTTGGTCACCAGCCATAAACTGGACTTGCTGGATGCCTGCCGAGATCTGTTTGATGAACTCGATCCACACGCCCTTCAGACAAATGAAGTTAGTTGCATTTCCAAACGAAATGGAAAACTGATCGGACACGCCAAGGATCCGATTACGGCGGGTCTTTCGTTGGCCGCCTTGGTACCTGAAGATCATTTTCAACGGACGGAATCGCAATTGTTGATCCTGGGCGCTGGTGGCTCCTCGTTGGCCTTGACCAGCTACTTGATGCAAACGGTTCCCCCGTCGCGCCGACCGCAGCGGATCGTGGTCAGCAATCGCAGTTCTGGACGACTGGAAGAACTGGAGCGATTTCATCACACTTTGGGCATGCCGGTACCGGTGGACTATCATGTCGCTGCCCGCGCCGAGGATAATGATCGTCTGGTGCAGCAGTTGCCTTCTCATAGCATCGTTGTGAACGCAACGGGACTGGGCAAAGACGCCCCCGGTTCCCCTTTAACAGATTTCGCCCGGTTCCCTCGCTTTGGATTTGCCTGGGATTTTAACTATCGAGGAGACTTGAAGTTTCTACGACAGGCGGAAACCCAACGCGTTGAACGATCCCTTACCATCGAGGATGGCTGGGTCTATTTTTTGCATGGCTGGACTCGAGTAATTGCAGAGGTATTCGATGTCGAAATTCCCACCGCCGGTGGTCTATTTGAAGAACTGAGCGACTTGGCCCGTCAAGCAAGATAAACCAAAGGGTTTCACAGGCCAGGCATTTTGTCGGCTCAACTAAGATTGAACTTGATTACTGAAAGACAGAGAATGATGGACTCACAACCAATGCCCGAGACGATGCAGCCTTTTAACGTATCGATTGATTTGTTAACGGGAATCATGTCGAATCCGGATGAGCATTTGATCCGTCGCGCTTCCGATATGCGAGGCTATTACGCGGATGCTTCAGCCCTTGAGAATCTGATTGACCGAGAAAATGATCCTGTGCATTACGAAGTTTTTGAACGGACGATTCCCGAAGTCGGGGGACATTTGCGATTTTGTATTAGTAAGCTGCAGCCGGGGCGAGTGGGAGAAGAATACTTTATGACCAAAGGGCATTACCATACCGTCGCTCACACGGCAGAAGTTTATCTGGGGATCTCGGGACGGGGTTTATTGCTCAATAAGTTACCGTCGGGCCAGTGCCAAGCAGTCCCCATCGCACGTGATTTGATGGTTTATGTCCCACCCTATTGGGCTCATCGTTCGATCAACACCGGAGCCGAGCCACTGGTGTCGTTTTGCGTATACCCTGCCGAGGCGGGACACAATTACGGCGACATTTTAACCGAGGGATTTCCTAAACGAGTCCTATTTCGGGATGGCCACGAGGTGATCGAATGAGTCTGAAAGTTTTGATCACTCCCCGTTCGATCACAGCCGCCGGCGGGCATCCGGCGTTGGCGGCTCTGCAAGAGGCTGGGCTCGAATTGATCTTCAGCAGCGCTGGTCGACAGCCGAGCGAGCAAGAATTGGCGGCGTTGTTGCCGGGCTGTGTCGGTTATCTGGCCGGGGCTGAGCCGATTGGGCCCACGGCACTCACAGGGGCTGATCAATTGCGAGTGATCAGCCGAAATGGGGTGGGAATCGATCGGATCGATACCCAAGCCTTGGCAGTTCGCGGGATCGAACTTCGTGTGGCGGATGGAGCCAATGCGCGGGGAGTGGCGGAGCTGACCATCGGCTTGTTGTTCGCTTTGACACGAACCATTGCGGAAGCTGATCGAGAGATCAAGGCCGGACGATGGACTCGACGCCCGGGGATGGAAGTCTTTGGGAAAACGATCGGCTTGGTCGGTTTTGGTCGAATTGGACAGGAAGTGGCAAAATTGGCATCGGCCATGGGGATGAACGTGCTGGCGTACGATCCCCAGCTTGATCCGCAGACCGTTGATTCGCTGGCGATGTTGGTAGATTTTAAGAATTTACTTCGTGAATCGGACGTGGTCAGCTTTCATTGCCCGGCTCCAGCCAATGGTGTCGCCATGTTAAATCGAGATTCAATCGCTTGCTTAAAACCGGGGAGCTTCGTCATCAATACCGCTCGTTCAGCACTGATCGACGAAGAGGCCATTTTGGAAGCCATTGAACAGGGACAAATTGCCGGCTTGGCCCTCGATGTTTTCGATCAGGAACCGCCGCCGCTGAGTCCACTGATTACACACCAACGGGTCGTGACAACTTGCCATCAAGGAGGATTGACGGAAGAGAGTGTGCAACGAGCCGTCAGCCGGGCGGTTGAACAATTGCTCGAATGTTTGCCGGAACTAATCTCAGCGAAAGGTGTGCAATGAACGAACTGGTCGAACGTTTTCAATGTTTTGGAATTATTCCAGTAGTCGTACTCGAATCGATCGAGCACGCATTGCCCGTCGCCGACGCATTGGCCGAGGGGGGACTGCCGGTCATCGAAGTCACTATGCGAACCGAGGTTGCCCTGGAGGCGATTCATCAAATCGCGACCAAACGCCCGCATATGCTGGTGGGGGCTGGTACGGTGCTCAAGCCAGCTGACGTTCGACGTTGTCTCGATGCTGGAGCACAATTCGGCTTGGCTCCAGGACTCAATCAAGCGGTGGTCAGGGAGGCTCAGTCGCATCGATTCCCCTTCGTGCCAGGGGTCATGACCCCTTCGGAGATTGAGCAAGCGTTGTCGTTGGGATGTTCCTGTTTGAAATTTTTTCCCGCCCAGTCGATCGGCGGGGCGAATTGCTTAAAAACGATGGTCGCTCCCTACCTACATTGTGGAGTCCGATTGATTCCCACGGGAGGGATCGGACAGGACAGTTTAAAAGACTATTTGGAACTTGATTTCGTCGCAGCCGTCGGGGGTGGGTTTATGACCACCCGGGCTGACTTGCAACAGCATTCCTGGTCTCAAATCACCGATCGGGCGGGCAGTGCAATGCAGGTGGTAAATTCGATCCGCTCAGGATTGCCCAGTCAAAGTGGTAAAGGGGCAACCTTGTGAATAAGCC
>JBGTHU010000099.1:0-3882 GCA_041745975.1 Mariniblastus sp. | reverse complement strand
TTCGGCGTAGACCGATTCTAGGGTTCCAGTAATACCGTCATAGCCGGTGTTGTCATTGGTGTAGGAGATATAGTAACGAACCATTTGACCCAGTTTCACCTGGGCCATCGTGCCATTGTGGAGCACCTTGTACCAGCCTGGATTTGACTCATCGTGATAGATCATCGAGGTGACTTGACCTAGTCCGTTTTCAGTAAACTTGAGGATTTAATTAAATACTAATCTGGCTTTACGATCTAACGACTGCATTATTTATGGTAATTCGATATACTTGACCGATTGAATCGTCTTGGTTCCTTAAATAGTTGTCTTGCAGCAACGTCTGCCACATCGAATCCTATTTTAACACGTATGGCACAGCAAAATCAATCCTCTTTTATCTGGTCTGTCGCCGATCTGCTGCGTCGAGGTTGGCTTGGTGGGTGATGGGATGCTTATGCCGATACCCGTCGAATTGACCCGCTCGGCTGCTTGCGCTTGCTGACTCGACGCAGTGCGAGAACACCGACGCTGGGGTTCGCCAATCTAGCAGGCCCGCGAACGGTTCGTTGGTTTGCTGGGTTTTCGGTCTTCACTTCACCCCGGCCCCATTTCGCATTGCTGGTATTCGTCGCAAATCAGCCAACAATTGGTTCTCAAGGAGAAATGTCTTGCTTAAAATTGATGCCGATGATTTCGTTGGCTTTCGAGTTTGCTGGCCCTGGATTCAATTTGGCTCGGAAATCAATTTAGCTCTGGCTCAAACCAGTTCTGGATTCAAGTCAGTTCTGAAATCAACTCAGCTCTGGGCTGAATTTGATTCAGCGTTCAATTCGGTTTTGAATTCAAGTATCGATCTACTTTTAACCTTGGAGGAGTTGTCTGATGGTGATAGGAATCTGTCCGTTTATCGATTTTGCTTTTAAGAAAACATTTGGGTCACCTGAAAATAAAATCGCGTTGATCGGTTTGCTGAACGCGATCCTGGAGGGACAAATCCGGATCGCGGATGTCTACATCGAGAATCCGTACAATAGACAAGATTTTCTGGATGACAAATTGTCGATCTTGGATCTCAAAGTCACCGACGACCAGGGTAACATCATCGATATCGAAGTCCAATTGTCGCTGAAACCTGGATTGGTTCAACGATTGGTTTTCTATGGATGCGAAATATTTGCGGATCAATTGCGGACGGGAGACGACTATACTGGGCTAAAACCGGTCGTAGTCATCGCGTTGTTGAGGGGGACGCTGTGGCCTGAGAGCGATCAGCTACACCATCGGTTTATGTTGACCGATGCGGATTCAGGCCGCCGACTTTCGGACGCTTTGTCTATTCACACCTTGGAACTGGGGAAGTATAATTTAACGGAAGCGGACTTGGCGAGCACCAGTCATTTGAATCGGTGGCTGTATTGGTTTTTGAATGCTGATCGATATGATGCCGAAACATTGAAGCGACTCTTCCCTTATGAAGACATTGCTCAGGCAAGTTCGGCTCTGATTGAGATATCCCAAAAGACGGAGGAAAAACAAATGTACGATGCCCGCGAAAAAGCGTATCGAGACCATCAGTGGGCCATCAATGTTGCCCGCAGAGAAGGTGAAGCAGAGGGCGAAGCACGAGGCGAAATCAAGATTATCCGGTTGCTGCAACAGATTCTAATGTTACCGCAGAGCAGTGAATCAGATCTCACTCAAAAGCCATTGGAGGAACTGCAGCAACTAGCGGCCGACTTGCAAACACAAGTGCAAAGTCGAAAATTCAGCGAGTGATCGATGCTGGCTTGGAATTTTGTGACGACCGAATACGGATATGACGCTGATCGGAAACGAGTCTGGAAGAAGTTCACTCCGCCACCGAAAGGGGGTAGCGTAGTCCATTCGGTTTACGTATACGCGGGCCCGAACTGCATCGCCGAGTACCCCGCTGGTACGGCAGCCGCTTCGCCGACTCAGGAGTATGTGTACGCACAAGAGATCGATTCGTTGGTCTTGCTCGTTCGCGGGGGTGGTAGTGACAAGTACACGATCACTCGCAACCAGCAGTGGAGCGTCACGGCCTTGGCCGAATTAGCATCGGGAACGATCGTCGAGCGATACACTTACGATCACTTCGGCAAGCGAACGATCCTTGAGTCCAACGGCACCTCGGTCCGCACGACCAGTTCGTACGGGATGCATTACGGTTATACTTCTCGCCGCCACGACGCTGAGACCGACTTGATGTACTTCCGCGCCAGATACTACGATCCCCACACCGCCGAGTTCATTTCGACTGATCCGTTGGAGTATGTCGACGGGATGAGCCTGTTCAGGGGGTATTTTGTTTCGATTGGTATCGATTTTGATGGTAATACAATTCGTCATTCCGCAATTGAAGATAAAAGCAATTTGGAAAATGAATGGGATGCCATTCCGGAAGAAGGCGCTTGTTGGGAGTTAAGAGACACCTATCGCGTAACGTCGATCGTTCGCGCAGATGGGGCCGGCAATCAACAGAATGATCGCCAGCCCATATTGTTCTGGGATAGATATTTAAAAAAAGGGTTTAGTAGAATAGATCAAAGTGGAAAACAAGAGTGTTCAGAAGACTCAATATGTTGTTTCACAAAGATGGTTGATTATGCAAGGCGATATACTTTTACTGCGACATTTACGTCAAGCCAAAACGCTGTTGCCGTGACTTATCGTGCCAGTGTCGTTCATTCCATATTACTCAAAATTGGGTTATGCATGGACAAGGACCTTCACGATTTTTGTGGAGGATGTCAGCCGCCTCCTGACGAAATCGAAAAAATCAATGATCGTGACCTAAACCCGATTAATAATGGACCACATTTTGATTTTGCTTGGCCGAAAGATCTCGATCCAAAGCCTGAGCCCCGTCCTAATCCTCCAATTACGTAAGATAAAAAAGACATGATTAGTCTCGACTTTGTCATTCATTTAGTAGTGACTTTACTGGTTTTGTTGCAAGCAGACGAACCCCGGTCGTGGATCAAGGTTGTTAATCTTCCAGCCAATGAAACGTGGCAAAATACCGTAGAACTTGACGGAACGTGGGTAGCACAAATTGTTCATGCATTCCAACTTCCTAGGGATGAAAATACAATCGTCACTGAAGACTCGTTGCTTTTCGACAAACTACTCGAAAATGAAGCGAAGATAGTTTTGTCAATTTTGGTTAGAAAGGCCGGCGAAATTGAAGTTGGAAGCATGAGGTATTCGCTTGGTGACGCGCGTTTTCATTTAGAAAATTTGGAAGTTAGACTTATCAGCTCTTCGAATAAACACATTGCAATAATTCGCCGGAAAGGAGAAACCGATTTTTGGCTTGCAAACTTAGTAAAGGATGAAAAAAACAGAACTTTAAATCTTTATCTTCCGGATATAGAAACGATAAAGGAAGGCATAATTTCAAAACGTAAAGTCGACAATGAAATCCTAGATGCCAATGGAAGTCGTATATACCTTCTTAGTGAAGATGAGTTCAAAGTTGTATTTGAAGGTGGCAAAAAGTTCTTTCAGTCCAAACCGGCTTTGACACTAATGCCGATCCATTTAACAAATCAAAAGCAGTTTGATAATTCCCACGTACCCAGTACAGAGATCGATGAAGACTCTCGATAAAGATTGATTTTCTCTGTGTGTTTCAGTTGTTTTCGGCCGAATTGAGGTCTTATTTCAGCCAGCGACAAAAAAAGTTGTCAGCGACGTTCAAGACATCCCTGAAGACAAAAGGGAGTAATGAGCCCTGAAGGCGTGGCGGGATCGTATTGATTTTCAAAGGGGGGTAATGAACTGACCAAACAGTGATCAGTTTAAGAAAGTGCCGAAATACCGATGGTTTAAGCGGTTTTTCGAGGCGAAGTGGGTTGCGGCCAAGAAGTGAGAGGA
>JBGTHU010000098.1:0-3222 GCA_041745975.1 Mariniblastus sp. | reverse complement strand
GCCTTCATTTAAGTCAAACGATTGTTGTCCAAATTCCAATACCACGCTTCCCTCGATTACCCACAAGAACTCCTCTCCCTCGTGAGCCCTTGAGACAGAGCGACCACCTTTGGCTGGGATCTCCAACAAAAAAGGATTCATTTGCCGATTGGTCGGCTCATTGACCAATGCTCGATAACGAATATTCGAATTTTCCGAATCTCGCTCGATCAGCATTTGATCCTGTTTGCGTGTCAGTGCAATTTTTGGTTTTCGATCCAGCCCTTCCAGCAAGCGCGACAGGGAAATATCCAAGGCTTCAGCAACACGTGCCAAGGCAGGCAACGAGGGTGTTATGCGAAAGTTTTCCACTTTCGATAGCCAACTGGCGGTCTGTCCCGCCGCCTTGGCCGTGACATCCAGGCTGAGCCCTAATTCCAGCCGCCGCTGCTTGATTCGCTGAGAAAGTTCTACCAAATTCATCAATTAATTTTTGATTAATAATCAATTTTTGTGCTTGTAAATCAACTTGCTGGCGGCTATGTTACGGTCTAATCCGCGGGCTGACCGCCCCCGGGAGTTTGACCGGATACCGCTGCAGCGGTACAAATATCGCATTCTTTGATTAAAACGAACATTGATTAAAACGAACCATGTCCCAATCACCCTTTCCTCAGATTTCTGTCAACGGCCGGAACTATCAACTTCCCAACCAACCGATTGTTGTCATTTGTCTCGACGGGTCGGCGGATGAATATTTTAATTGTGCCATGGCTCGCGGGCAAATGCCGCATTTGACGCGTATTAGCATCGAAGGTTATCGAGGACTGGCTCGAGCGGCGATGCCAACCTTCACCAATGTAAACAACAGCAGTATTGTCACCGGAGTTGCTCCCAGTGTCCACGGTATTGGCGGCAATTTCTTTTTGGACACTGAAACGGGCCAGGAAGTCATGATGAACTCCGCCAAGTTTCTGCGGGTGCCCACGATTTTCCCCGCTTGCCAACGGACTGGTCGGCGGGTGGGTGTGGTCACGGCCAAAGAGAAATTGCGAGATATTTTTGCCAGTGGTTTGATCGAAGTTGGTGGGATTGCGTTTTCGGCTGAACGAGCAAAATCGGCGACTCGAGCAACACATGGTATCGACGCCGTAGAGACCCTCGTTGGAGCCACCCCGGAGATCTACAGTGGCGATGCCAGTTTGTATGTGTTGAAGGCGGGCGTGGCGATGCTGAACCATGGCTTGGCTGATTTTTTGTATCTGAGCACTACCGATTACATGCAACACAAATACGCCCCGGAGCACCCGGACAGTCTCGATTTTTATGCCGGCATCGATATCGAAATCGGGAACTTATTGGCGGCGGGGGCTTTGATCGGAATTACCGCCGACCATGGTATGAACGCCAAACAAAAACCGGATGGATCGCCCAATGTGATCTATCTGGAAAGTGAACTGGCGGACATGTTTGGGTTGGGCATTCGAGTAATCCTGCCGATCACCGATCCCTATGTGGCTCACCATGGTGCCCTCGGATCGTTTGCTCAGGTTCATTTGCCGCCCGCGCTCGATTTGGCGAAGGTGCGAGATTGGCTGTTGCATCGCGAGGGCGTGGTGGAGTGCCATGAACGATCGACGGCGGCTCGACTGATGGAGCTTCCCGAAGATCGAATGGGAGATTTGGTGGTAGCTGCTGGACGGGATGTGGTGCTGGGCCGGACACCTGCTGACCATGATCTATCGGCGTTGGCCGGAGCATTGCGGAGCCACGGAGGACGCTATGAGGAAATGGTGCCGTTGTTTTTCAGCCATCGTTTGACCACTGAGTACACGGCTCGTGTGGCGGGTGACGTGAGAAATTTTGATATTTTTCAAATCACTTGCAATGGCTTGATAGCGTCTGTTTGATCACCATGAGAACTGGATTCGCTCAAATTTTTACCGGCCCTGGCCAACCTTTCCACTATCGCCGGTTTGAACTTCCGTCGCGACTTCAGCCTGGGGAAGTTCTGGTCGAAATCCGTTTGGCCACAATTTGCGGGTCTGACTTGCACACGGTCGATGGTCGTCGTTCCGCCCCGACGCCTTGCATTTTGGGACATGAGGGGGTTGGGCGAGTGTTGGAAAGCGACCGTTCGGGGATTTCCATTGGCCAGCGAGTTAGTTGGACACTGGCCGACTCGTGCGGTCATTGCCCGGCGTGTCAATCATGGAACTTGCCCCAGAAATGCGATCGGCTGTTTAAATATGGGCACGCCAGTTTCGATAACGGCCACGGTTTGAATGGTTGTTACGCGTCGCATGTCGTTTTGCGATCAGGCACAACGATTGTACCGGTCCCCGATGATCTATCTGATTGTTTGGTCGCCCCGGCCAATTGTGCTCTGGCGACCGTGGTCAATGCACTTTCGGCACTACCCGAGCGGTGTGAGCGGGTACTGATTCAAGGTGCCGGGCTATTGGGGGTTTATGCGACGGCTTGGCTCAAATCGTTGGGAGTGGACGAAATTTATTGTGTCGACATCTGTCCAACTCGCTTGAATACGATTTCCCAATTCGGAGGTATTCCGTTAAAAAAAGGGGAAACCATTTCGCCATTCGACTTGGTGATGGAGGTCGCCGGCACTTCTCAAGTCGTCGCCGATGGTATTGAATTGCTAAGATCGGGCGGGCACTATATTTGGGCGGGCATGGTGCATCCACAAACTAAACTTGATATCACGGGTGAGTCAATCATCAAGAAGTGCCTGACGGTTCGCGGCGTGCACAATTATGCGCCACTGCACCTGCAAGCCAGCATTGAATTCCTGGCGAAAAACCAACACGCATTTCCTTTTAGCGATTTGACGGGTCCGCCATTGAAGCTGTTAGATTTAGATCGCGCTTTTGAATTGGCTCGCAATAACCGGTGGCTACGAGTCTGTGTTGAACCTTAAACCTTAAATCAAAATTATAGTTGGAGTTAAATGGAAGCACTATGATGTCTGACTTAACACTTCCCAGTTACCTTTGCGGCAAGAAGTTTCATAGCGCTGACTGGATTGACGTTTTGAATCCGTGGGATCAGTCGCTGGTTGGCCGCGTTTCGCAGATTTCACCGGCCGATCTCCAGTCAGCGATCGATTGCCACCTTGCTTCCGATGTTTCCCTGACGCGGTATCAACGGAGTGAAATTCTCAACCGAGTGGCTGAAATATTGAAGGCTCGACGCGAGGAATTGGCGGAGTTAATTACGTTGGAA
>JBGTHU010000097.1:0-4302 GCA_041745975.1 Mariniblastus sp. | reverse complement strand
CACTCAAGACTTTCGACCCTATGTAGTCGACACCGATCTATTCACGCCGACGACGATCCAACGCTTTACTTGGCACGATAACGGGGCGGTTTACGGGGCTCCAGACAAACAATTGGACGGCTCCACTCATTTGGAAAATCTGTTCCTGTGCGGCACCGATCAAGGCTTTGTCGGGATCATCGGAGCCATGATGAGCGGCATTTCAATGGCTAATTTGCACTGCGTGAAGTAGCGTGGCCGGTTCAGCCAACCGGTTCAGCCAACCGGGTCAAGCCATCCCCAGCGATCCTCAGTTTCCCCTGTAAACAGCCCGAAAAAGGCTTCCTGCAGGCGTTGAGTAACCGGGCCTCGGCTGCCGCTGCCGACTGGGATTCGGTCGACGCTGCGGACTGGAGTGACTTCGGCTGCGGTGCCGGTCATAAAGACTTCATCGCTCAAATAGAGCATCTCACGGGGGATTTCCGCTTCTACAATCTCATACCCCAGATGCCGAGCCAATTGAATGACTGAATCACGCGTAATCCCGTTGAGGATCGCCGCTGTCAGCGGAGGAGTAAAGATTTTTCCGTCACGAACAAAGAACAGGTTTTCGGCGGACCCCTCGCTGACAGTTCCTCGGTCAGTTACTGAAATCCCCTCGTCGTATCCGTTTCGTCGGGCCTCGCCTCCGATGAGTTGGGCATTGAGATAGTGACCTCCCGCTTTGGAGATCACTTGCAGGGAAGCGGCAGTCGTCCGCCGCCAAGAAGAAACGCAGGCATCAATTCCCTGTGTCATCCCTTCTTCGCTGAGGTAACGACCAAACTCAATCGCGATAATCACCAAGTCCGATTTGGCGGTCGGCGGCGGTACCACGCCGATCGACCCAACCCCCATAAACAACAGCGGACGGATGTAGGCGCTGTTCAGCTCATTTTGGGAAATCGTTTCTTTACAAGCCTGCTCGATTTCAGCTTGGCTGAATGGCACGGGGTAGCGGTAAAGTTTAGCCGAATCCATCAAGCGTTTCACATGGGCTCCCAGTCGAAAAATGGCAGGCCCTTGCGGCGTACTGTAGCAGCGAATCCCCTCGAATACACTCGACCCATAGTGCAACCCATGAGCCATCACATGAATTTGCGCTTGATCCCAAGGGATCAATTTACCGTTCATCCAAATCAGTTCGCTTGTTTTCATCATCAAAACCTAAATTCAAATTTAAAAATGGATCATTGTTGCTGACCAAAGGAGTCAGGCCGTTCAAAGAAAATCGGTTCCACTTTGACAACCGTGTTGTGGAGGACCTCATTGCTGACTGCCACAAAGTATTTACAATAGTGAAAATCACCCGACTCTGGAGATAAATACCTATGCAATACCGAGACAGTTTTCCCCATCACGGCCAACTCGAATGGATCGGTATCCGGCCGCATCGTGGTGCCGATATGAAAATCGTAGCATCTGCGTCCATCGACCAACAGGGCCTGAAAGGCGATTTTTTCAGCGGCCCCGAAGGAGCTCCTCGGGCCGTCACGTTGATCCAGGCCGAACATCTACCCGTCGTGGCCGCTATGTTACGACAAGAATCCCTTTCCCCCCATTTGCTCAGGAGAAACCTCGTCATATCCGGGATCAATCTGCAGTCCCTGAAACAGCGGACATTCAAAATCGGTGACGCCGTTCTTTTTGGAACTGGCAACTGCGCGCCTTGCGGACAAATGGAGACTCAGCTGGGGGAAGGAGGCTTCAACGCGATGCGAGGACATGGTGGTATCACCGCCCGAGTCATCCTGGGCGGGCAGATCGCTCGGGGCGATCAAGTGCGGATGTTAGAGCCAATCGACGTGGAGTCTGTCGGCTAGTCAGGCTGATCGAACGATACGTAGCCGGCCAGTTTCAAATGACGGTGGCAATCAATACAGCGAGTTGACATTTCGTAAAATCTCAACGCCGTCGCTTCCACATTCTTCGATTCGGCTGTATCGTTTAATCGCTCTGCTGCGACCTTGAACTCATCGACCAGTTTTCGATATTCGTCGTTGTCGATCGTAACCCATTGTTCCGCTTCAAGGATCTCCTGAAGTTCATTGATGCCATGCTCGATCAATCCAAAGTCACCCAGTGTCAATCCCTCAAAAATATTTTGGGTGTACAACAGCTTGGTGCGCATGAAATCTCGCCTTTCAATTTCTCCCTCCCGTGGAACGGGGATTGGATCTTGAGGAATGCGGGGTTTCGTTTCACCATCTTGCCAACCGAGCCCCAACAGGCCGGACAGGATCAGTCCGGACACGGTTGCTAGCAACATACCAGTATGAAACAACTTCATTTGATTCTCCTTTGCAACGCAATGTTGTGTGTGTGTCGACGTTATGCACTTCGCTCGCTGGCTACTGCCCAGGGCATAAATCGGTAGCGCCCGACAATAAGAACTATTAAATTCTAGCTAATTCAGACAAAGCCCGAAAGCTGGTTTAAATGGCTCAGTTAGTCAACGCCTCACCGATCAAAATCAAGCAGGGTTTGCCGGCGAGGCGGAACACGTAGACGTTGGTCAAGGCGCTGGTTGCGGGCCGGATCTTGATCTACCAAAGGTTGCGCACCAGGCATGGATCTCTCAAATGGAT
The DNA here is from genome assembly GCA_041745975.1 of Mariniblastus sp. Lineage (GTDB taxonomy): Bacteria > Planctomycetota > Planctomycetia > Pirellulales > Pirellulaceae > Mariniblastus. The sequence goes on along the minus strand of JBGTHU010000097.1, from coordinate 1,696 downwards.
CAAGGCCGTTTCCAGACGGTTTCCGATTCGTTGGATAGAACGATGCATCAGCGGGCTCTTCAATTTCGCTAGGGGCATCCCAACCGTTGATTCCTGGCATCGAAGGGAGAAAAACCGAGTGCGAAGCGGGTGCCAATCTCGCATGATGCAACTCGCTCATGGGATAAGCATTTCCCGACAACAGATAGCGATGTTGGAATCCGAAAGGCTGATAGTAATCGGTTCGTGGCCCTGGAGTGCGAAAATGGTAACCGGCGCTAAACCCTTGCCCTAACCAGCGAGTTACATTTTGGCCCGGTTGATGCAGCACTCGCCACTGTGCGTGGCAGGTGGAGCGATCGCCTGTTCCGTTCAGCAAAAACAGCAAAAACAAACAAAGGAAGGGAAATGACGGTAACCGATTCACGAGAGGACGCTCCCCAATTTGAGACTGACAAAACCGAAAAAATCACTATATTCGGTATCGAGCGGTCCAGGATGTTTCTTCAGCAGGATCGCTCTGATCGGCAGATCGGTTGCAAACGGCGGAACCAATGTAACGAAAGTAGCGGTTGTAAGGCGGGCGGTAGATAAATTGCATTCATTAGTTAACCCAACTACGTCACATAACGTCGGTTTCAATGAAGCGAAGCGATTTCGGAAAATTCTTTTTTGGTGATGGCGGGAACATGGGCGTCGGCGGCAGGAAAACCGACAACCAACAAAATGTAGGCTCGTTCATTAGATGGCCGATTAAGAATTTTGTTCAAGAATGACATCGGACTGGGGGTGTGAGTTAATGTGGCCAGCCCCGCATGATGCAAGGCGGCAATTAAAAAACCGGTGGCAATGCCGACCGATTCAGAAACATAGTAGTTCTTTCGCTTCGATCCATCGGGCAATAGTTCGTAAGCTTTAGCAAAAATCACAATTAAAGCCGGTGCCGTTTCCAAAAAAGGCTTGTGATCATCGGTTCCTAATGGGGCCAGAGCATCGATCCATTCTTGGGGAGCCCGTTCATGGTAAAATTTCCGTTCTTCTGCTTCAGCCGCCTCGCGAATTTGACGTTTGAGTTGGGGGTCTCGGACGACGGCAAAATGCCAAGGTTGTAGATTGGCCCCGTTGGGAGCTGTACCAGCCGCCATGATCGCATTTTCGATTATTTCGATCGAGATCGCTTGATCTGAAAAATCACGCACGGAGCGGCGAAGTTTGATTTGTTGATAAAAATCGACCGCGCGTTGCTCCATTTCCGCGGCGGTATAGCGGCAAACGTTTGATAATTTAATGAAGCCAGGTTGGGGTGTGTCAGGTTGGGGCATGGCATTGAGCTTTCTTGTGAGCTGAAAGTCCGGGGGCTTTCAAAAGACACCCCCAAGTCTGCCGATCGACACTCGATTGGCGACTATTAATTTACCGAATCGCGAACTGTTCAGTATCGAATTGTAGCTTGGCGATCAGTTGGTCAAATTGCACTTGCAGTTGTGGATAGATGGCCTTGGCGACGTCCAGTGTCTGGCGAGCCAATGCGGGTTGGCCCGCCAACAATTGAGCTTGGCTCAGCCTCAGATACGTTTCTGGTGTTGCTTGCGGATGTTGGCAGGCCAATTCGAGACTTTCAATGGCCGCCCCGTAGTGTTGCAATTGGATCAGTACTTGGCCCTTTAAAAAGTGAGCTGCATGAGGTTGCGGGAGGCTGGCGTGACGCGATTGGAAA
>JBGTHU010000096.1:0-3501 GCA_041745975.1 Mariniblastus sp. | reverse complement strand
ACAGTCTCTCCCGTCCATACAATTGCCAACCGGCTCCATAGAACAGCCCATAAAATAAAAATGGCCACCAAGTCGGAATGAAAGACTCAGGGGCTGACAGCGGAACGCCTCCTCCCATCACTCCCGGCACCAACACCAATGGCAGTAAAAGAAGCAACCATCGGTTACCCAAAATTCGTTGCACGGTTGAATCGAAGGATCTCAATCGCACCCCATCGATCGATAAGGCACTAGCCGTCGGCACTTGCCCATCAGCTAAGTGCTCGCGGCGGAACAAATCGAGATAACCTGACAGACGTCTAGCCATCACTGCGACCAAGGAGAACATCGCCAAATAGTACAAAAACCACAAATGCATCGTGCTCAACGGTGGCCCGCCCGCTGTCGATTCGGAATTTCGTCCCGCCTCGACAATAAATCCCAACAACCCTTCTGGCTGATTGACATACGACATGGCGAACCCAAACACAATCATCATCGCAAACCATAACGGGAGATAGAACAACAGAAACGGCAGCCCAATCCTCAGCGTTCGATTCCAAAGAAACGCAGCCTGCCCGCGACGCTGAATCAGCAAGTTGGCGAAGTAACCCGACAACAAAAAAAACAGGCTCATGCGAAACAGGTGAATCCACCAAATCGAAGCGTCAATCAGCACGCTACCCTTTGGGTCCGTGGCCAGCCAGACTGACCGAGATGGTTCCGCATAGGCCAACGCACCATGCAGATAAACCCCCGCTAACATCGCCAACGCTCGCAGGTTATCCAAGTAGTGGATGCGGCCTAAGTTTCCCGACATGATAGTCATCAAACCAAATCCCGCGACCGGCTCTGCCAGAAAAACGCAAATGAAATCGTCACAACAATGACAGCGGCCATGATGACTAAGGCTTGCAGGGCAATGGGTGGCCAAGTCAACACATCACCCTTGGCGATCTCCGAAATCACCGGATGTTCCCCCATCGATTTGGAAAACAGTGTGAACGAAATGTTGCCCAGAACCACCGTCACAATCGTCCAGCCGACCGACTCGGTCACCACGGCAACCACAAGCTGGAAACAAAATCCAACCAGTAAAAACAGGAACATCAGAACCAATGGAACCAGCACTCCAACGTTGGCCTCGGGGACAACAAAAGTCAAAATTGTCAGCAATGCCAACATCCCGAACCAAGGAATTAGAAACGTCACCAGGACTACCGAAATTTTGGCGATCGAGTAATCCAGTAAGCTGACCGGCAGACTCAGGATAAACGTCCGAGTCATATCGATCGGCTCGGACAACATCAATACGCCGATCAAATGAATTCCGGCAGCAATTGTAACCGTGACAATCAGAACAAAGCCGATGAACCCCATCGTCGGCCCAGGTAAGCAGAGGATTGCCACACTCAGCAGCCCTCCCAACAAATAGCCAAACATTGGCCAGCGGCTGAGGAACAGATCCTTCAAAAACAAGGTTTGAATTGCTTGCAAGTTCATTGTTGACTCTCCTCTCGACCGCGTGCGACGGCGGCAATAAAAATTTCTTCCAGGGTCAGTCCCTCGCTCGATTCCACGGTTGCTCCCGACGATTGCAATTGAGCCTCCACATCAGCGGCATAACGATCCAACGTGAACACTCGCAGCTGGCCAAATGTCGACTCCAACTTGAGGCCCTCGATGGCTGGCGGTTGCCATTGGGCGGGTGCATGAATCTTGATCCGTCTCCATTGATCTAAGAAATCGTCCCGATCACTGGCGCCGATGACTCGCCCCCGATCAATGAACGTGATAGTGTCACAGATTTGCTGGACATCTTGCGTATTGTGGGACGAATACAGAATCGTCCGCGAATCATCGTTCACGATTTGCATCAACTCGGCCAGCACCTCCTGCTTGGCGACGGGATCGAGCCCATCGGTCGGCTCGTCCAGAATCAACAGCTGTGGATGCCGAGCCAAAATCAGCAACAACATCGTTTTGACTCGCTGCCCATGCGACAGCCCTTTGACCTTTTGATTGGCGATCAATCCAAAACGTTTGAGCAACAGGTTCGCATACTCGTCATCCCAACCGGGAAAGAACGAACGTACCAATTGCAGGTGCCAGGCGATTGTTTCCGACTTGTACATCCGCATATCGTCGCTGAAGAAGCCAATGTGTTGCTTGACTCGGGCCTGGCGGGATGAACTCGGTTGGCCAATGACAGATACCGTTCCCGAATCGGGCTTGACCAGCCCCATCATGATTCGCATCGTGGTCGACTTGCCCGCTCCATTGGGACCGATCAACCCATTGACGGTCCCCGGAACCAATTCCAAGTTGATATTGTTGAGTTGAAAATGTTTGTACGATTTGGAAACGCCACGCAATGAAGCCGCCGACATCGAAACGGAAGTTGAGGCTTGGGAGAGGGACGGATCGAGAGTATGGCTCATGATTATTTCCTTGAGAATTTTTCGTAGGCATCGGCCAGTCGGCGCTGCATTTCGGTTTTGGACAACCCCAGCAGCACTCCCAACTCCGCCGCTTGCGTCAGCCGTTCGGCCAGCTCCCGCTGTGCAAGCGATGTGGGAAGCCCAGGCTGTTGGGAGACGAACGAACCCTTTCCTTGTCGGGTGGTAATGGTTCCCTCCCGTTCGAGTTCCAGATAGGCTCTTTTGATCGTGATCACGCTGATGGCCAGATCTGCCGCCAGTTGTCGAATCGACGGCAATTCGGTACCTGGAGATAAATCTCCCACGGCCACCCGTCGCTGAATCTGCTCGATTATCTGCAGATAAAGGGGACGTGGGTCACTTTGCGAAATCGTGATCCAACTGTGCTTGTTCATATACACAGTGTACACACAGAGAGCTTCGCTCGTCAAGCGGGAATCTTGGAAAAATTTCGAGCGATAAATTTTTGTGGGCAACTATTCGCCGGAAATTTTTGCAAATTGGCCAAACGGAAACAAAAAACAAATCGGTTTCGAAAACGCTTCAATATTAGGAGCCAATCTGCTTGCTGTTGAATCTTTACGGTCATTCCATCATCGCCCCACGCTGGATGGATTTCCGCGATTGACGGTTTGAGGTTACCTCGCAATGGAAGCCTGACGATTTGCTCTTCGTTCGCTTCAAAGAACATTTATCGGTAAGACATCAACATTGCCGGAGATGGCTTGATTGTAGAATGATGGCGAAAAATCGGGAAAGACAGATTTCAACAAAAAAAGCATAATTCAATCAAGTTCTGGTTGACTTATGGACCGATTGGTCCAATAATGAGTGCATGACCGGAAGACCACGAACGTACCGAAGAGACGAAGCGCTTGATGTGGCTGTCGAGCTTTTTTGGCGGAAAGGCTACGATGCCACGTCGCTGCAAGATTTGTTGGGTGCTATGAAGATATCCAAAAGTAGTTTTTACGCCGACTTTCAATCAAAAAAAGCCCTGTACCACATCTGCCTGCGGCAATATCAGAGATTCGTTGTCGACCACTTGCGTAACTTGCAGTCCCAGTCGACTTCGTTGCCA
>JBGTHU010000095.1:0-1877 GCA_041745975.1 Mariniblastus sp. | reverse complement strand
TGTCAAGGCCTTAGAAGAGTCAGTCGCTAAAATCAGTGGTACCCGATTTGGAATCGGCTGTGCCTCGGGCAGTGACGCATTATTGCTGGCACTCATGGCGATTGACATTCAACCTGGGGACGAAGTGATATGCCCCAGCTTCACGTTTTTTGCCACCGCCAGTGCCGTGGTCAGACTGGGAGCCACGCCGGTTTGGATCGACGTAGATCCGGCGACTTTTAATCTGGACGCAGGCCAATTGGAAGGCTTGATTACCAATCGCACCAAAGCGGTGATCCCTGTCCATCTTTTCGGGCAGTGCTGTGAAATGGACCTGATAATGGAGATCGCCCGTCGACGAGGAATTTTTGTGATCGAAGATTGTGCTCAAGCCATTGGCGCGTCATTTAAGAATCAAGGCGCGGGCAGCATTGGAGACATCGGTTGTTTTAGTTTTTATCCGACAAAAAATTTGGGCGGGTTCGGCGATGGCGGCATGCTGACTTGCAACGACGAAGCGATTGCTGAAAAACTTAGACTATTTGCCAACCATGGCATGTCGCCTCGCTACTATCATTCCGTCGTGGGTGTCAACAGCCGATTAGACGCCATGCAAGCTGTCGTGCTTCGAATCAAATTGAGAACGCTAGATCAATACATCGACGATCGAAGGGTCAACGCCGAAAACTACCAACAATTACTGAATCAGTTCGGGCTCGCGGGGTTACTGACGGTTCCTCAAGTGGCTCAAGATTGCTATCACGTTTGGAATCAGTTTTCCGTTTCCATCCCCGACGGGCATCGCGATGAAGTTCGTAAACGATTGAGCGACGCAAACATAGGCAGCGAGATCTACTATCCGTTACCCCTGCATCAACAGGAATGTTTCGCCGACTACGTTCCGGCTGCTGGATCGCTGCCGGTCACCGAACGCTTAGCACGCGAGATCATTGCGCTTCCTATTTTTCCAGAATTGGAACTCTGCGAACAGGTTTATGTTGTCGAAACGCTGGCCAAGATCATGGAACAATTGAATTACTAATGGTCGTTCACAGCAAAGAATTAGGGTTTGCCGTAGCGGAAGTCGTCAACGGCTTTCGGTAATACATGAATAATTCGAAATTCTTGACGAGTTCTGCTATTCTAAAATTAAGCGGCAACAGCCCAGTCTGAGGCAGATCACCCCTGTCGAGAAAATACGGCCTTGCGGAGTTCTTCTTCAAAGGTTGAACTCTGCTGGAGGATTGCCTGAAATTCACTTCGATTTAAGATGAAACAAACCACCTCAGAGCGTGACCTGACGGTTGCGTTTCGAGGTTGGTCTGTAACCAGAGCAACCTCTCCGAAAAACGCGCCTGCTCCCAACGAATTGACTCGCTCCCCGTCAATTTCGATATCGACCTGGCCCCGTCCGATCACGAAGAACTCTTCCCCCAGATCCCCCTGTCGAATAATTTCACTGTTTTGAGGAAAGATTCGCAATTCAATCTTATCGGCCACATGCGAGATCACTTCGGGAGTTAAATTGCCAAACAGATCCAAGCTTTGTAGAAATTTGGCCAACATCGCACTTCGTTGAATCAGCACATTTGATACGATGTGCCCATCGACCATGCTAATCAAGCGATCGGCCACATCCAGAATTCGATTGTCATGAGTGACGATCAAGATTGTACATTTTTCTTGTCGAGCCAACTCCTGAAAAATGGTGACGACTTCACGGCCCGATTCGGCATCGAGAGCGGCAGTCGGTTCATCGGCCAAAATCAATCGAGGGCGATGAATGATCCCGCGCGCGATTGCAACTCGCTGCTTTTGGCCTCCCGAAAGCGATTTGGGTTTATAGTGAATCCGTTCTCCCAAGCCCAACCGAACTAACGTCTGCTCGATTTGCGGCT
>JBGTHU010000094.1:0-5934 GCA_041745975.1 Mariniblastus sp. | reverse complement strand
TATACGATTCGAGACTCAATTGGTGACTTTGGTTGATCGGAACCAGGCCAAGAATTTTCGTGAACCAGCCGTGATAAAAGTCTCTAACTTGAATCAATTGGCGAATATCAAGCGTGCGAGTTTGGTGACTGACCAGGCGTTTGATTTGTTGCTGCGTTAATTTACGATACCCCCAACGAGCGGTTAAAACGGCCCCTATGGGCAGACATAAACAAATATAGAATACGAAAGGAACCTGACTGAAGGCTAAACCGTCACCCCCTTGCTGCCAGAAAGTCGTTAGTATCTCCGGAGGAAGCTGCTGGCTTGAGAAATCCAGCTCAATACCGAACCAATTCCAGGGCCAATAAATCCAGGTCACATAAATCAAGGGAAGAAAAACCAACGCTAGAATGGTTTTCTCCAGAAATTTGCGTTTGGGACGAGCGAATGCGGTGGCATGGATCTGATTAAAGATGGCCGCCCAGATTCCCAGATGTCCGATCACAGCCAAAACAACAATCAGCCAAATCATGAAATCATTTCAAAGATGTGTGAGTTTATCTAGGACAACATCAATCGATGCATGAAAATCAATGATGTACCGGTTCTCGCGTAATCGATTCCAACATATCCAATAATTGCTTTTGTTGGAATGGCTTGATGATCAAAGCGTTTGAACGCAAACCGGCTTGTACGGCCTTGAGCAAGGTATGTTCTTTATCATATCCAAATTCACTGGTCAAAATCAGTGGCGGTTCGTTAAAGAAATTTTTGAGTTTGATATAAATTTCATTCCCTTTTAGGTCGGACATTTTCATATCGCTGATGATGGCGTCATAGTTTTGGTCGTGACGTTTGGTCCGCACCATCAACATCGCCTCTTGACCACTATGAGCCGTTTCGACAATGCAACCATGCTTTTCCAAAATTTGGTGACCCATTTCTCGAATCGACTGATCCGCATCAATCACTAAAATTCGCTTGCCGTTTAACTCCTGACGGAGTTCCAGCGACGTCGTATCGATTTGATGGATACCTTTCATTTGGTCTCCGACGCTGCGAATCACTTCTTTGATTTCCCGGGCATTATCCAAGATCGATTGTAACCGTTGAGTCACTGCTTGGTCTTCGTCTGAATAAACATCCATGGCAAACACGGTATCGTTGAGTATTCCATCAATCAAGCGACCGACACCTGAACGAATCGCGGAAACGCTCTCGCGGGCCGTATTGGTGTGCTGCGCGTCGAGCAGATCAAGTGTTTTCAAAGCGACTGCCACATCGCGAGCGAACATCTCCAAAAATCGCAAATCACTTTCGGAGAAAGCATTCATTTGAGGGCGTTCCACATTGAAGGTGCCAATCACTTCATCATGGAAGACTAAAGGTACCGTCAACGAACTCTTGGCACCAATCAGTCCCTTCAGATAAAGCGGATCTTGCGTGGTGTCTTCACACAGATAACTTTCACCCGTCGCGGCAACAAAACCGGATACTCCGTTACCTGATTCCCGGGCATAGATCGGCATCTTGGCTTGTTCCGCATTGATTCCCACTGACAAGATAGGAAGCAGCAAGCCATTGGGTTCTAATTTTCTGATTTCAACCACGTCAAAATTGAGTAAGTCGCGAGTGAAATGGATGATGTTATCTTTTAACAAGTCGACCCGCTCCTGATACTGCATTTCGGAAATTTCTTCCGGACGGATATCAGCCAGTGCCGCGCCAGCCCGATGTAACGCACCCAGTTTCTTGCGTTCCTCGACTGACTCAGTGCAATCATTGAGTGTGGCAAGAATCCGGATACATTTGCCCTGCTGGTCAAAAATTGGGACGGTGTACAAACGCAAGAAATACTCTGAGGTCTCCAACAACGTCGTGGCCATCGTTCCGTATTGAAGCGTCTGCTGAAGTGGATTGGAGTCGGGCCCCAGTGATTGTGCGTTATCCAGGGCTTGAAAAAAGTTCAATCCAATCAGCTCGCGTCCGACAAACCAGTTCCGCAATTGTTGGTTGACTTGCAAGATACCAAACTGGGAGTCGAGAACGGCGAATCCGATCGGTACCAGATCAAAGATGTTTTGGGATTGATCTTCAAGCGGCCCCGTCTGACAAACGGCTAAGATTGTCTCTGAATTCAGCTGGGGGAAATTGCCGGCCCAAATCAATCCGTCCATGTGCTGGGCCTGGATTGCCAACAAAGCGGTCGGCAGCGAATCAAAAAATACAACTTCCGCAGAATTATCCAAGAATTGGGGGCGATGGCGGGAATCGGAAATGCAAGCTAGCTTGGACACGGTGGTCACCTGGGAATCTAAATTTTGAACTTGTCAGTTGTCGGGGACGAGCAAAGTCAACCCATCACCTATCTTTAAGTTTATTCACTTGGGACTTAAATGGTATGGCACTCTAATGAACTTTTTCGGACAAAGTGGCTCTTCAACGTTAAGGGGAATCGATTATGATCAAACCGGGAAATAAGAAAGGCATCGTTACTGGCGTCTGAATAAACCGTTTCCGTCTCTGCCAATTTACCAAACGGCGGAGGGACGCTAAAATTGATAGAGCTGTTAAAATGGCTTCAAATCAAATTAGGGTGCAAGAGCAACCTCAAGGCCTGTTTGTTGGCGTTTTCTGTCGCCATCGCTTTTTGTCCGGCTGCTGCACCCAACCCCACGCTGTACTCGAATTTATTTATTTGCGGCGTACGAGGATGTATCCCCAACCTACTCCAGCCCGAAAATAGGCTAAAATCGCCAGATGGCCAAAAAAAAGAAATCTTCCCAAAAAGTTCGAATTGAATTTCGAAAAAAACATGACAATCGATCACGAAAAAACGATTTGACCCGCGATTACGATATCAGCCGTGATGATATGGCTGACGTCGAGCGTAACGAAAGGGTCTCCGGAAAAGGAAAACTGACGCGTAAACGAACCGTCATGGCTGAGGTTTCTCATGATCAGATCCAAGGTCAAAACCTGGAACTTGAGATCGACCAACGGAACTGCTTGACGGGGCGAGTAATCCAGATCTTTGGCTTGTCTGTCATCGTGCTCGTGGAATCGGGTGAACATTACCGTTGTACCCTTCGCGGGGTTTTGAAGGCGATTGCCAGCGACCTGCAGAATATCATCGTGGTAGGTGATCGAGTCACCGTGCAACCCGCCACCACATTGGACACAAATGACGTGAGCGATTTAAGCAACTTAAACCAGTCCAACAATTCCAACAATTCCAGTTTTTCTGCGTGTAGTCCTACCACACCGATTGAGGGACAATGGGTTGGAGTGATTGTCAGAATTGAAAGTCGGCGAAATGAAATCAGTCGCACCAGTCGCCAGCGCAAGCAGATCATTGCAGCCAATTTGGATCAGGCGATCATTGTGACAAGTGCCGCTCAACCAACACTGAAACCAAATTTAGTCGATCGATTTTTGGTTTCCTGTTTGCAAGCAAATATTTTTCCCGTTATCGTAATCAACAAAGTCGACTTGGTTGCTCAGGCTGATTTTCAGTCAATGGCCGGCGTTTGGAGCCAATTGGGGCATCCTGTGTTGATGTGTTCCACCGTCACTGGGCAAGGATTGCCTCGACTGCGGAGGTTGCTGGCGGAACGATCGAGTGTTGTTGCCGGGCAATCGGGTGTCGGCAAGTCGTCGTTGTTGAATGCGGTGCAACCGGAACTGAATTTGCGAGTCGGCACGGTCAGCCAGGACAACCAAAAAGGGAAGCACACGACAACATCGGCGCGGTGGATTTCGCTCGATTCAGGTGGAAGTATCGTCGATACGCCGGGAATTCGCCAATTCAATTTTTGGGACGTGATTCCGCAAGAATTAACCGGGTTGTTTCGCGATCTTCGACCATTTTCCAATCTTTGCCGGTTTCCCAATTGCACCCATACGCATGAAGACGGTTGTGGAATCAAAGCGGGTGTTGCGGATGGCAAAATTGACTTGCGTCGCTACGACAGTTATTGTCAAATGTTAGAAGGGGATGCGTTCGACAAACGAGCGGAAAACATCGAATGAGCTTCGCCCCCAGTTTCCATTATAATGTTCACCCGGATGTTCTTCAGTTACTCCGATAGTGGTCGTGCTCGCAATTGAAGCCATCGAATGGTGCTGGGCGGTAATCGGTCATTGGGAAGCCATTGGGGCGTTTGACCCGGTTGGGACGTTTATTCTATAATGCCAGAAGCGACTCAACTCGACTCAACTTTTCGACTCAACTTTTTTTGACATTAAACTTAAACCACTGACGAAAGCAAAAATGAATGACTCTCAAGAAGTCTCGCGCAGACTCGAATTGGCCAAAACGATCGCGATCTCTGCTGGGCAACTGACCTTACAACATTTTCGTTCTCGATCTTTGGAAATAATTGAAAAGTCGGATGGTTCGCCGGTCACAATTGCCGATCAACAAGCTGAAACTCATTTACGGGAAATTATTTCCGAAGTTTTCCCAGACGACTCGATTGTCGGCGAAGAATTTGGACGGAGTGAAGGGGAATCGGGATTTTGCTGGGTGTTGGATCCGATTGATGGAACGAAGTCATTTATTTGCGGTGTACCGCTTTACGGTACGATGGTTGCCGTGATGGACTACCGTCACAACCCCGCCGGTGATGCGATAATCGGTGCCGTTCACATGCCTGGGCTAGACGAAGGAATTTTTGCCGCTACGGGACAGGGGGCCTGGCATTACCAAGGAACAGCTGCCCCCCAACCAGCCAGAGTTTCCACAACCAGCGAACTGCGACAAGGCGTCTTGTTGACTTCTGCTGTCGACGGATTTGCCATTCGAGCTGATTGTCCGATAGGTTTCTTGGAAAAATTGGCGGGCGAATTTCGTTTTTGCCGAACGTGGGGGGACGTTTATGGATATCTGCTGGTTGCCACCGGCCGAGCGGACGTGATGATTGACCCCGAACTGCATCTGTGGGATGCGGCGGCAGTCTACTCCATCATCACCGAAGCAGGCGGCAAGTTTACCGCCTGGAACGGTGAGACGACCGTCTCGGGAGGGGATGGCATTGGTTCCAATGGGCATCTGCACTCATCGCTTTTGAAAAAATTGTCTGGTCACTGATTTGGTTGCCGGCTTTTGGCCTTACGCACCAAAAACGGCTTCTTCATAAATGGGCAGCCCTACCGCGGTATTTTGTAAAAAATTGACTTTGCCGGTTTCTGGATCAAATATCCCTCCTATGATTCCCAGCTTTCCCGTTTCGGTTTTTAGCCTGAGAACCTCACTTTGTTGAATAATTTCACCAATGGTTCGTTCGATATGCTTTTCTGCTACTCGCGCACGGAACTCTAGCTTTTCGAATGCTGTCAGATTTTCGTATCCTTTGTAATTGGTCGCCTGCACTATGTCTTGCAGAGCCAAGTCAATTCTGGCGACCACCGATTTCAATTTTTCACAACCTTCGACAGACAGTTCGTCATCTTTGGAAAAATGATTTTGAATGGCCAACGACAACATGGAACTGTCAGCATGACCCATGACAAGAATCAATTTGGCACCGGCGATTGAAACGGCATACTCCATTCCTCCCAATGGGCGATCGCCGATAACATTCCCGGGCGTTCGAATGACAAATGCATCTCCAATATCCAAGTCAAAAATCAATTCGGCAGGTGTCAACGAGTCAATCCCGGTAAAGATTGCGGCGATTGCCTTGGTTTCTTTTTTGGAGGCGGAAATTGACGCTCTGAGGTCTCGGTCCAGAGGGTGGCCTTCCAGGTATCGTTTGTTCCCCTCATATAGAATGGAGAGAACTTTCTCAGGAGTCAAACTATGCCGTGATTCCTGAGCCGAGAAGTCGATGCTTTCGTATTGCCAACTGTTTGCGACTTCATCCAGCCCCATCGAATTGACTTGAATATTGTAAACCGGAGCGGTGGATCGCGTGAAATCATTGATCAAGGCCGTGATGTCAGGATCGA
>JBGTHU010000093.1:0-2940 GCA_041745975.1 Mariniblastus sp. | reverse complement strand
CGATGCAAATAATGCAGTGCACATCATCCAACGAAATACAATACGATTCACTTGGTGTTCTCCATAAATGTAAACGAGTTAAACAAATTTTTAGGGGCCATCGGACGTCGAATTATTTTTGACGTTTGTGGGCGCGGTGAGCACAACATGGCACTGAACCGCCGCCGCAATGGCACCGACAAATAATTTTCATAACATTTCACGCGCTAGTGTCCTGCGGTTGAAATGCTACTATTTTCCTACTGATTCTACCCCATTAATTGTCTTTCAGTTTCCCCAAGTCTCAAAATCATTGATTTTTTACCGGCTTGGCGGGGGATTTCGTAGAAAATCGAAAACCACGGATGCAAATCCTGAGCTCAACCGAGACCCGCGAACCGTTGACTTGCTGCCAGGCAATGCTTGCTGCCAGGCAATGAGAATCCATTTAGGCGATTGCATCGCTTGTAATTGCTAGCGTTTCGGCAAATTTTGGCGGATTTGGACGTTATACTGAATGGGAAGGCTTTTTTTGTCCGAAAAAAGATGCAAGCACTATATATTGTGTTGACAGGTGGATAAAAATCGATATATTGGGGTTTCTTAATGAGTGAAGCAAAGTCAAACAGTTTCTTTTTTGCCCATAAAAACAGTTTTTTTCCCAATTTACGCCGGGAAGACTAACTTGGTTGGATAACAAAAGATAAGTTTGGTTGAATAAAATTTTCGGCACCCTGACGATCCCCTTGACCCACTAAAATGAGAATGATTCTCCCCGCTGGCCAAACAAACAGATTGGCCCCTTGCTCCCCCTATTAAGAAATAATTTGAGAGGTTTCCGACAATTTGTTTTTTGGCTCTTTTCACAAAAGTCATTTTTCAGAGGGTATCGGAAGGCATTTTAGGATTCTCGAAAAATCGCTGGCGGCACGGACGCTCGGAGTCGCAGCGAATAATGGAATGTTTCTGACGAATGACCCAACGTGTCCCCGGTTAGCGGATACTTCTGGTTTTGGATGGTATCTACAGGAATTTTTTTCAAGGAACTCAAAGGAATGGCTGACAACATCTCTACAGCAATCCAGTCGATGAATGTGAGAAAGCGAGACGGTCGATTTGTCTCTTTCTCTCCCGAATTAATCAAAACAGCAATCGCGAAAGCGTTCTGTGCCGAACTCTCTCTGTCTGATCCTACTGAATTGTCAGATCAGATAAATAACCAAATCGAGTTAGTCTTAGAAGGGGTGGTGGAGACGGTAAAGAGCCGAGCCTTAACCCCTGACGGGATCGCAGTGGAGGCGATCCAGGATGAAGTGGAACGCGAACTGATGCGATCCGAGTTTTTTGGGGTGGCTCGCAGATACATCTTATACCGGGAGGAGCACAACAAAATCCGCCAATTGCGAGCCGAAGAGAACTTCGATTCGGCTGAACCATTTCCCTCGATCATGATCAAGAACGAGCAGGGAAATCTGGAGAATCTTGATTTTCGTCGTTTGCGCAGTCAACTGGAGAGCGCCTGTCAAGGTCTTGAGGTTCAGTGCGATCCGGAAGGTCTCATGATCGAAGTCGAAAAACAATTCTTCAACGGCATCACTGCCAAAGAAGTCGGGCGATCAATGGTTTTTGCCGCGCGTTCACGCATCGAAAACGATCCCAATTACGACCAAGTTGCCGGTCGGCTGACACTGAACATTATTTACAAAGAGTCATTGGGTAAATCGGCCAGCGAATCGGACGTGGTCGCTCTCTATCGGGATAATTTTTCGTCCTTTATACAAACAGGAATCGAGGCTGGACGAATTGCTCCGGCTTTGGCAGATTTCGATCTCGAGGCTTTGGCAGAAGCGATCGTCCCCCAGCGAGACGAATTGTTCCCCTACTTGGGATTGCAAACGATCTACGATCGTTACTTGTTGCACATCGATGGCCGTCGCTTTGAGGCACCGCAATATTTTTGGATGCGAGTCGCGATGGGGTTGGCGTTGAACGAAGACGATCCGACTCGGCGAGCGATGGAATTTTACGAAATGCTGTCATCGTTCCGATTTACGTCGGCCACTCCAACGTTGTTCAATTCAGGGACGTTGCACCCGCAACTCAGTTCTTGCTACCTGAGTACTGTTGACGATGACTTAGAGAGCATTTTCAAACAGATTGGTGACAATGCGAAGCTATCCAAATGGGCCGGCGGTTTGGGAAATGACTGGACGAATGTTCGTGCTACCAACGCCCACATCAAAGGGACCAACGGCCAAAGTCAGGGAGTGATTCCCTTCCTGAAAGTGGTCAGCGACACTGCGGTGGCGGTCAACCAAGGTGGGAAACGCAAGGGAGCGGTTTGTTCTTACCTGGAAAGCTGGCATTTGGATGTGGAAGAATTTTTAGATCTTCGCAAAAATACTGGCGACGATCGACGGCGGACACACGACATGCACACCGCTAACTGGATTCCCGACTTGTTCATGCAACGCGTGCTGGCCGACCAGGAGTGGACGCTGTTCAGCCCTAACGATACCCCCGATTTGCATGATCTATATGGACAGGCGTTCAAGCAGCGGTATGAGTACTATGAGCAGGAAGCGGCAGAGGGTCGCATCAAGTTGTTCCGCAAAATCCCTGCCATTAGCTTGTGGCGTAAAATGTTAACACGGCTGTTCGAAACCGGGCACCCTTGGATTACTTTCAAAGATCCATCTAATATCCGCTCGCCACAAGACCATGTCGGTGTCGTGCACAGCAGTAATCTCTGCACCGAGATTTTACTGAATACGTCGGCCACCGAAACGGCAGTTTGCAATCTGGGATCGATTAATCTGTTGAATCATATTACCGATGGAAAACTGGATCTGGAGAAGTTAGAGCAAACTGTCAACACGGCGATTCGTATGTTGGACAATGTGATCGACATCAATTTTTATCCAACCGCCGAGGCTAAGAATTCCAATCGTATTCACCGAC